>JAGZGB010000195.1 GCA_018367495.1 Veillonella sp.
TATCGATCCTACATTACTAGCTTTCGTTTTGATTGGTACAAATGCGTATGGTGGATCCGTAACTCACTATGGTGCAGCACCTGGTCCAATTATCTTCTCCGCTGGTTACAACAATGTAAAAGACTGGTGGACCGTTGGTCTCATCTCCGCCGTTGTATGTTTAGTATTGAACTACGTAATCGGTATCCCTTGGTGGAAAATCGCTGGTTTCATGTAATATGAAACTTTCACTATGGAGTGTTAGAATTTAATTGTTAGTATTCAATGTTTGTATATGACTCTCGCGACGAGCCTGTACAGACTTGGGTTTTAAAAATCTTTTATAAGGAAAGGATGCAACATGGCACAATTAGTAAAAGCTGCACAAGCTGGCTTCGACGAAAAAAATGATGCATTAGTAACGGTTGAACCGATTGCTAGCGGTATCGAAATTGAATTAACATCCAAAGTTATCCGCCAATACGGCGACCAAATTAAATCCGTTATCTTAAACACAGTAAAAGAAGCTGGTTTTGATGGCGTAAAAGTAATCGTACAAGACAAAAATGCTTGGGATTACACAATTAAAGCTCGCGTATTAGGCGCATTGGAAAGGGGGAGCAAAGCATAATGGCTAACGATAAAACATTCCCAGAAGTTAAAACAAATCCATTAACAGAGGCTGCTAAAAAACGCTTGTCTCGTTCCATGATGTTCGTACCAGGTAATACACCTAAAATGATTAACAGTGCTGATATTCACGGTGCTGACTCCATCATGATCGATATCGAAGATTCCGTGCCTATTACAGAAAAAGACACAGCTCGTCTTTTAACTGCAGAAGCATTGAAATCTCGTAAATTCCGTGCAGAAACTGTTGTTCGTATCAACCATCCTACACAAACTCCTTATGGCTATGACGATCTTGATGTAATCGTTCCAGCTAAACCTGATATGATTCGTTTACCTAAAACTGAAGACGTGTCTGAAGTTGAAATCGTAGCGAAGAAAATCGAAGAAGTAGAAAAAGCTAACGGCTGGCCAGAAGGCACTATTAATATTATCGTAGCCATCGAATCCGTTCGTGGCTTGTACAATGTTCGCGAAATCTGTCACGGCCCTCGCGTAGTTGCTATCGCTCTTGGCGCTGAAGACTACCGTGCTGACCTTCGCACTGGTAAACATAAACCAGCTGTTGAATTATTGTTCGCTCGTCAAACAATCCTTCACGCAGCACGTGAAGCAGGTATCCGCGTAATTGATACTGTATTCTCCGACGTGAAAGACCCACAAGGCTTCCGCGAAGAAGTTGAATTCATTAAAGCTTTGGGTTACGATGGCAAATCTTGTATCCACCCAAGCCAAATCAAAATTATCCACGAAGTATTCACTCCTGACGAAAAAGAAATCGCTCATTCCGTTAAGGTATTGAACAGC
>JAGZGB010000196.1 GCA_018367495.1 Veillonella sp.
ATTGATAGCTACAGCGCGACCAATGCCACGGGATGCGCCAGTTACAATGGCTACTTTACCCTCTAAATGCATTTTATCGAACCCCCTTCAAAAATTCAAGCGTTTTCTCTAAGGATGCAATGTCTTCAACATTGGCTAATTCCATATCTTTGTTAATCTTTTTAGTAAAACCTGTAAGTACTTTCCCAGGCCCCACTTCAACAAAGCGAGTAACACCAAAGTTTACCATTTCAGCTACACAATCTTCCCATAAAACAGGGTTAGCGGCTTGAGTAACTAAGGACTCTTTAATGTCATTGGCATTAGTCAAAATCTTGCCAGTAACATTTGCAACTACAGGAATTTGTGCATCACTCACTTGAATCTTATCCAACTCTTCCTTTAAACGAAGAGCTGCTGGTTCCATCAAACGGCTGTGGAATGGAGCACTTACCGGAAGCATTACTGCGCGTTTTGCACCTGCTTCTTTCATTTTTTCAGCTGCTGTTTCCACCGCTGCAGTTTCACCGGCAATAACGATTTGTCCAGGGCAATTGAAGTTAACTGCTTGTACAGAACCTACAGAAGCATTTACATCTTCACAAATTTCTACAACTTGCTCACGAGGTAATGCCAAAATTGCTGCCATAGCGCCTTTACCCAATGGCACAGCTTCTTGCATATATTCACCGCGTTTATGAACTACATATACTGCGTCTTTAAAGTTCAATACACCGGCTGCTACTAGAGCACTATACTCACCAAGACTATGCCCGCCTACGATGTCAGGCGTAAAGCCTTGTTCTTTTAGAATTTCATAACAAGCTACGGATGCAGTCAAAATAGCTGGTTGTGTATTTGCTGTTTTAACGAGCTCTGTATCAGGACCTTCGAAGCATAATTTACTGATCGAATAACCAAGTGCCTCGTCAGCTTCTTCAAAACGTTGTTTCACAATAGGGTACGCATTATACAAATCTTGTAACATGCCTACTTTTTGAGAACCTTGACCAGGAAAAACAAATGCCGTTTTCATTAGGGGCCTCCTTATTTACTAAGACCTTGAAGATTCTTAATCACAGTTTCAGCTTCAGTCATAATATCTTTAATGATAATTTCACATGGTTTAACATCTGTTAACATACCAGAAATTTGACCGATCATTACAGAACCTTCTTTTACATTACCCTCAATAGCAGCTAAACGAAGTGTACCAGCACCTAATGCTTCCAATTCCTCTTTAGAGCCACCACTGAATTCAAGGGATTTATATTTATGAGCTAACGCATTATCTATAATACGTACAGGATGACCTGTTGTTAAACCAGTCATAACTGTAGCACGATCTTTTGCTTTCAATACAGCATTTTTATAATTTTCATGGGCAATACATTCTTCGGATAATACGAATCGTGTTCCCATTTGTACCGC
>JAGZGB010000029.1 GCA_018367495.1 Veillonella sp.
AAATGTAAATGATCCTGGTGCTCAATACGAAGTATCCGTTTCTAAAAATGCTGTTAAAGATGCAGCTCGTGAAGCAGTAACAGTAAATAATGGTGGTAATACAGATAACCCTATTACTGTAACACCTACTGATGATACAGCTAACCATAATACTACTTATGCAGTAACATTCGATGGTGATAAAGCAGCTAAACAAATTCCATTAACTTACAAAGCTAATGGCACTGGTGATAAAACTGTTAAATTAGATAAAGGTTTAGACTTCACTAATGGTACAAATACTACAGCAGAAATCGGTAACGATGGCGTTGTTAAATTCAATTTGAATGACAATGTGACTCTTACAAATGCTGGTTCCTTAACTGTTGGTGGTACTACAGTAAATAATGGTGGTCTTACAATTACAGCGCCTGCTGGAGGCACAACATCTAACGTTACTTTAACTCAATCTGGCCTTGATAATGGCGGTAATAAAATTGTTAATGTTAAAGATGGTGATGTAAGCGCTACATCTAAAGACGCTGTAAATGGTTCCCAATTACATGCTGTAAAAGCTGCTGAACGTCATATCACGCCTACAACTACTGGTAATGAATATACAGTAGATGCTGATGGTAACGTTACTATGACTTATACAGATGGTAATGGTGCTGTAGTAACAGGTGAAAATGCTATTATTAAAGGCATTGCTAAACAGGATCTTTCCAATATCAATAATGATGGTAAGAAAGAAATTACTAAACTTGGTACTATTGTAAAAGCTGGTGACAATGTAACTGTTTCTGAAACATCTGATGCTACAACAGGTCAAAAAACTTACACTGTAAATGCTGTAACTCCAGCAGTTTACACTAAAGCTGATGGCACTAAAGTAGTTAAACGTCCAGATGGTACTTTCACAACTAACGTTGATGGTGCACCTGGTAACGATGTTCCTGCAAGTGATGTTATCGTATCCTTCCAAGATGCAGCTGGTAACACAACTGGTGGTAGCTCCATTGTAAACAACGTTGGTTCTGCTATCGACAAAACTGGTACATCTACTGGTGATACATTCTTAACTAATCTTAATGATGCCGCTACTGCAACTCCATTTGCTGCAGTTAACGTAAGAGATCTTAAATCTACTGCTGATGCATTGAAAGCGTCTGAATTGCATATCGCTCCTACAGCAGTTAAAACTGGTAGCACTGAAGCTAAAGGTGGCGTAGCAAATGGTGCTGAAAACGTATACAAATACGATGCAGCTACTAAGAAAGTTACATTGACTTACAACGATGGTAATGGCAAAGCAGTAACTGATACTAAAGCTGTTATTGACTTCACTGACTTGAATGTTCCAGCAGGTGGCAATAACTACGGTTTCAAAGCTAATGCAACTGCAAATGGTGGTACAGTAGAGGGTACTGCTACAGAAACAGCTGTTGAAAACGGCGGTACTGTTAACTTTGCAGCAGGCAAAAACTTGACTGTAAAACAAGATATTGATACAGCTAACAAAACTCATACATATACATTCAGCTTAGACAAAGATTTAACTAACTTGGATAAAGTTGTAGTAAATGGTAAAGATGGCATAGCTGGTAAAGATGGTGTAACTATAGTTGGTCCTCAAGGTGCTACTGGCGCTACTGGTATTCCAGGTACAAACGGTATTGATGGTAAAGTTGGCATCACTGGTAAAGACGGTAAAGATGCTGTATCCATTGCTGGTAAAGATGGCGTTGGTACAATCGGTTTAACAGGTCCTCAAGGCCCTGCTGGTACAAACGGCAAATCTGTAGATATCTCTACTGAAAATGGTACAAAAACATTAGTTAAACCAGAAGCAAACAACAATGATCAATCTCAACGTATCGTATACGTACCAAAAGATGCTAATGGCAACCCATTGAAAGATGCTGATAACAACGATATTAAACGTGAAGTAGCAACTATGGATGATGGTTTGAAATTCACTGGTAACAATGAATCCACTGAAAACAAACACAAACTTGGTTCTTTGGTAAAAGTACAAGGTGAAGGCACTAAAGAAGGTACTGGTGCAACTGGTGCTAAAGAAATCCAAACATCCGATGGTACTAAATTTGAATCTGCTAAAGATAACATCGCAGTTGAAGCTGATGGTGCGGATAAATTAACTGTTAAGTTAAACAAAGACCTTAAAGGTTTGAATAGTGTAACAACTGAAAAAGTAACTACAAAAGAAATCGACTTACAAGATCCACATGGTGCCACTACTGCTACAATTAAGTATGATGACAACCGCATTACATATACTAATGACGGTGGTCAACATGAATATAAAGTTGCTAACCTTAATGATGAAAAACACATTACTAAAGGTGAATATACAGTAGGCGATAAATCTATTGATCCTAATGCAGCTAATGATGAAGTAACATTGACTTACACTAGTGGTTATGATGAGCTTATCAGAGATGGCTCTGGAAACCCTATTACTACTAAAATTAAAGGTATTGCTAAATCTGATCTTTCCAACATCACAAATGAAGGCAAGAAAGAAATTACTAAACTTGGTACTATTGTAAAAGCTGGTGACAATGTAACTGTTTCTGAAGCAGCTGATGCGACAACAGGCCAAAAAACTTATACTGTAAATGCTGTAACTCCAGCAGTTTACACTAAAGCTGATGGCACTAAAGTAGTTAAACGTCCAGATGGTACTTTCACAACTAACGTTGATGGTGCGCCTGGTAACGATGTTCCTGCAAGTGATGTTATCGTATCCTTCCAAGATGCAGCTGGTAACAGAACTGGTGGCAACTCCATTGTAAACAACGTTGGTTCCGCTATTGATAAAGCTGGTACATCTACTGGTGATACATTCTTAACTAACCTTAACAATGCTGCTACTGCAACTCCATTTGCTGCAGTTAACGTAAGAGATCTTAAATCTACTGCGGATGCATTGAAAGGGTCTGAATTGCATATCGCTCCTACAGCAGTTAAAGCTGGTAGTACAGAAGCTACAGGTGGTGTAGCGAATGGTGCTGAAAACGTATACAAATACGATGCAGCTACTAAGAAAGTTACATTGACTTACAACGATGGTAATGGCAAGGCAGTAACTGATACTAAAGCTGTTATTGACTTCACTGACTTGAATACTGGTGGTACAGCTGCTTCCTCTTGGAATATTAAATCCTCTGCAAATACTACAGATGGTGGTGCTATTGGCGATAATCATGATGCAGCTGCTCAAAATATTGCTGATAATAAAACTGTGGAATTCCAAGCTGGTAAAAACTTAGTAGTAAAACAAACTAATGACGCTGCTAACGGTAATGCTACTGTAGAATTCTCCTTGTCCGATAACATTACAGCAGGTAAAGATGGTGCAAATGGTAAAGATGGTTCTGTAGGAGCTACTGGTAAAGATGGTTCTTCCGTTGTTCTTAACGGTAAAGATGGTTCTATCGGTATGACTGGTCCTAAAGGACAAGATGGTAAAGATGGTATCAATGGCCGTGATGGCGCTAATATCTCTATTACATCTGCTAAAGGCGAACAAGTTCTTGTAAATCGTGATCCTGCGCATAATGGTGATACTGATAAAGCTGAACGTATCGTATATGTTCCAAAAGATGCTAATGGTAACCCTATTCAAGGTGCTGATGGTAAGAACATTGTACGTGAAGTAGCAACTATGGATGATGGCTTACGCTTCACTGGTAATAATACATCCACTGAAAACAAACAAAAACTTGGTTCCTTAGTTAAAGTGGAAGGTGAAGGCGTTACAGAAGCACAAGCTAATAGCTTCCAATCTGCAGCTGGTAACATCGCTGTAGTAGCTAATGGTACTGATACATTAACAGTTAAGTTGAACAAAGACCTTAAAGGCTTGGACAGTGTAACAACTAAGGAAGTTAAACTTGGTGATGCTAACGATAATATCTCCATTAAGAAAGATGGCGATCGTATCACTTACAGCACTGATGGTGGTACAACAGTTAATAAAGTAGCAAATCTTGCAGATGAACAACATATCAAAGATACTACATACACTGTAGATACTGACAAAAAAGTTAAATTGACTTATGTTGATGGCAATGGTAAAGATGTAACTGGTAAAACAGCAGTTATCGACTTGTCTAACTTGCCTGTAGGTGATAAAGATACAGATATGCGTATCAAAGAAGGTGACTACACTGCTAAAAATGGTTCTGTAACATTGAATACTGTTGATAAAGACGGTAATCCAGTAGCTGGTAAAGACGTAGTTATTAAAGGTATCAACACTAATAATTATGTAGCTGGCGACAATATTACTTTCACAAACAACGGTAATGATGCAAACGGTAACCCAATTGTAAAAATCGATGCTGCAGCTTCTACTGAACAAGTAGTAGCAAAAGCTGGTAATGATAACTTGGCAACTGTAGCACCTGCAACTGGTTCTACACAAGGTGGTAAAAACGCTACATACGAAGTAAATGTAGATAAAACTAACCTTGAAAATAAAGCTGAAATTTCTTACAAAGCTTCCACATCTACTGATCCTGGTAGTCAAACAGCTAAGAAAACTACATTGGCTAACGGCTTTGACTTCACATCTGATGACCATTCCGTAGCTATTACTACTGGTGCTAATGGTAAAGTTAACTTCAAAGTTGATACTACTGGCATCCAAGGTAAAGCGTTCAATCTTGATGTAGAGAAAGAAGGTACTGGTAAAGTAGAAAACGCTCAAACTGCAGCGACTACTCCTTCCGTAGAAAAAGGTGCTAAATTCGTAGCTGGTAACAACTTGTCCATCCGTCACGATGCTATCAATGGCGATGCAAACTACGATCACAAAGTAACATATGCGTTGAATAGCGATCTTAAAGGTATTACTTCCATTACTAACAATGGTGGTGCTACTATGAACTTCGGCCCTAACGAAATTTCTATGACTGGTGGTAACCTCAACATGGGTGATAATAAAATCACTAATGTTAAGAATGGTACAGATAAATCCGACGTTGCGACTGTAGGTCAATTGACTAAAGTTACATCCAACGATAACTCTGTATCCATCAACAAATCTACTGATGCTGATGGCGCTCCAGTTTACGATCTTTCCGTACAAGGCGGTCGTGACCCACGCGTTGATGAGTTAGGTGAAGAAATCGGTCGTGTAGGTGCACAAGGTGCAGCTCTTGCAGCATTGAAACCTATCCAATATGATCCATTGGAACCAACTCAAATCATGGCTGGTTATGGTAACTACCGTGGTAACTCCGCAATTGCAATGGGCGTTGCTCATTACAAAAACGAGTCCACATTGATGCATGCTGGCTTATCCTGGGCTGGTGGCTCCCGTCACATGATGGCAAATGCTGGTGTAACTTGGAAAGTTGGCAACCGTGATAGCGAAGCTGCTGTAGCAGATCGTTACCGCAAAGGTCCTATCAGCTCTGCTTATGCAATGCAACAAGAAATGGCGTCCGTTAAAGCACAAAACGCTGGATTAAAAACAGAAGTATCTGATTTGAAAGCTGAAAACGAACAAATGAAAGCTCAAATTGCTGCAATGATGGCAAAACTTGGTATGTAATCATTTGTGAGTACAATAACTAAATAAATGAAGGTCGGTATGCGCTACCTCGTGTAGCGCGTGCCTACCCATATTATTTGTGAAAGCAGTGCTTTCAGATATGAATGTAAAATACGTGTGAAAGATACTTTCACCATAATCTAACGATAGAAAAGAGGAATATAGAATGAAAAAATCTACATTACTTGCTTGTGCAGCGGCTCTTGTTATTTCTACAGGTGTTGTAGGTGCACAATCTGCTCCAACATATGACGATAACTTAATTTTACGTAACCCAGTATCTGCACCTGCATTGGGCAACGTAGTATTGGTTCCTGTGGCTAGTCCACAAACAGTGTCTGCTGTTCATGATTATGTAAAAGCTTGGCAAAATGCAGAAATTAACATTGCAAAAGCTAAAGTGAAATACGACAAACATGAGCAAATGACTAAAGCTGAAAAAATTTGGTTACATTCCTATGATAAACATAACTACGCTGACTACTTCCGTACACATTCCATCGGTCGTGTACATGGTCAAGAAGTGTTCTTGAACTGGAATGGTGAAAACCGTAATAAAAACGAATACGAATATTTTGAAATGCCTAAATACAATGAAAAAGATGGCTTCACTAACAGCTATGGTTACAATGTATTGCGCGGCATGACAGATCGTATTAATGAAATCATTCAAAAACAAAAAGAAGTTGGCGGTCCTATGACTGACGACGAAGCACAAGCATTGGAAGATGCTATTTTGGATGTAATGGCTAAAGACCAAGAGAATGTTTCTAACGAAGAACTTCGTCACTACATGAACGAAACAGTTTGGTTCGCAGCTAAACAAACAGTTAAAAACAAAGCAAGTGAAGAACCTACTGTTCAAGATGAACACACTGTAAATCTTCGCGAAGCTATTAATCGCCCAGCTAACCAAGAAACTAAAAAAGTAGACTTGCGCGCTGCGATTAATAACAAATAAATTGGTATTAGACTTTTCTTAGTGTAATATTTGCTAAGAAGTAGTTGATCCATATACAGATATATCTGTACCATACTAACTACATAAGGCCCTTGTAGGTCATATGAGGGCCTTGATGTACCCTGGAACCCCGACTAGGGCACACAATCCTTATACAAATAACGCCATCCTTTGGATGGCGTTATTTTTTATGCTCTATTGGTATTTGATAGTTTAGTCATTGTTTCATTCGGCCTAATAGTCCTCTTATTATGGTAAGAGGGCTATTTTTTATAAACAAATATAAACTAAAATATCGATTTTGAGGAAAATATTTATGTATTGATTTTTCTATAGTTCATGAAAATACTGTAAACACTATATTATTCATTAATTTCGATTTAAAAAGTTTATATTTAGAAACATGAAGATAACATAGATCTTTCTATAGGATTTTAACATAATATAAACTGATAATGATGAAATAGACCAGTATCTTATATAAATGTTTTATATTATATATAATAACTATATTATAATAGCTGCATTTTACTTGACGTGTAGATAATTACTCATTAAATAAACTCAAATTTATTTAATTTATAATTCTAAAATTTTCTTTAATAATTTTAAGTATTTCTATTTACATTTAGTTTATAAATTGGTATTATATTAATATCTTAATGAAGAGTATGTGAACGTGTGTCATAAACAATTCATGAAACAAAAAGTGTATTAATAAGGCATTTAGTGTTTTCTTTATAAGAGAGAAAGGGGTTCATAGTTTCTATGAATAAAGTTTTTAAAGTCGTTTATAGCAAATCTAAAGGCTGCTATGTAGTAGTTCCTGAAACCGCTAAAAATAATAACGGCAAGAAAAAAGTATTAGCTAGCGTATTGGCTGGCTTGGCACTTGTTGGTGGTGCAGTTGGTGGTAATGCTGCTCACGCAACAGTTAGTGGTGATGGTAGTATCAATACAGATGGTAGCAGAATCAATATTGCGGCTAATGCTAAACCTAATAATAGTGTTGGTGTTAATTCCATCGTTGTAGGTTACCAAAATACAACTGATAATGAAGAGGGTACCACAGCTCTTGGTGCAAATAACCAAGCTTATGGTAACTCTGGCTTAGCTGTTGGTAACGAAAACTATGCTAATGGTGGTGCTGCTACAGCGATCGGTGCTGGTAATGAAGCACGTGCGGCTGCTACTGTGGCATTAGGTAATAAAAATAATGCTAATGCAACATCTGCTGTTGCTGTTGGTAACTACAATAACCAAAACTATACAATAGGTACTCACCAAACAACACCTAAACAAGCAGGTAACTACTCTACAGCAGTAGGTTCTTACAATGCTGCGTTGGGTGATAATTCTGTTTCCGTGGGCACTATGAATACATCCCGTGTAGCGGATACAGTGACTATTGGTCAAAATAATGATGCTAAAACAATGGGTGGTATTGCTATTGGTAAAAACAACATGGTTGATTCCACAAATGGTGGGACAAACTTTGGTGCGACTCGTGATGAGAATTCCCAAATCGCTATTGGTCGTGACAACGTTGCTACTCACTTAGATACAATTGCTATCGGTCGTGAAACTAAAGCTACTGGCTCTGGTGCTACTGTAATCGGTGCTCGTGCTGAAGCATCTGGTAATAACTCCATTGCTATTGGTCAAAGCGGTAAAGATTCTCCAAAAGTTATTGCATCTGGTGTTAACTCTATTGCTATCGGTATGCAATCTCAAGCAGCTGGTGAAGCTGGTATCGCTGAAGGTGCTGGTTCTCGTGCAGGCGGTAAATACGGCGTTGCGTTAGGTCGTACAACTAAAGCAAATGCTGAAGCTACAACTGCGTTAGGTAATGCTGCAGAAGCTAACATCGCTAATGGTGTTGCTCTTGGTTCTTCTTCTGTGACAACTACAGATAAAGGCGTTCTTGGCTATAATCCATCTGATTTACATACTCGTAAATATACAAATTTACGAGGTAATGTACAAACAGCTACTACAGCTGCTGTATCCATCGGTAATGGCGAGACATTGACTCGTCAATTGACAGGCCTTGCTGCTGGTACTGCAGATACTGATGCAGTTAACGTAGCTCAATTGAAAAACGTTGGCGTTGCTGTAACTGGTAATACTGGTTCTAGCGATTTCTTGACTGACGGCGGTAAATTGAACGTTCGTGGTGAAGGTCGTGTATCTGTAGCTGCTAGCGATGATGGCGCTAAGGATTCCAAATTAACTTTGAAATTCGACGACACTAACTTGGTAAGAGCTGGTAGAAACGTAACTGTTGATACATCTGTTACTGATGGTAAAACTACTTACACAATCAACGCTGCTGACACAGCTGCTAAATATGACTTCTTAACAAATGCTAAATCTAACGGTGGTAAGCTTGACGGTGAAGCGACACCTACAAAAGTTCAAAGCGGTAATACTGTTAATTATGCAGCTGGTAAAAACTTAACAGTTAGACAAGATATTGAAACATCTCTTGGCCAACAAACATATACATATTCCTTAAACAAGGATTTAGAAGGCATCAAGACTATTAAAAATGAAGGTCCTGCTACATTGACAATTGGCGGCAACGAATTTAAATTCGATGGCGGCAATGTAAATCTTGGTGACAACAATATTACTAACCTTAAATCTGGTGGCGATGTAATCAATAACGCTGCTAACATTGGTGACGTAACTCGTATTTCCAAAGCTAATGAAAAACACATTAAACCAGGTGAATACGCAGTTGATAACAATGGCAAAGTAACAATGACATACGTTGATGGTAACAACAAAGATGTTCCTAACGAAACTGCTGTTATCACAGGCATTACTAAACAAGACCTTTCCAACATCAACAATGGTGGTAAGACTGTTATTAAAAACCTTGCTAAAGAATCCATTGATATGGAAAATGGTAAGAACACAACTGCTTCTCACCGTGATGTAAATGGCGTTAAAACTTTCAAAGTAGACGTTGAAGGTGACTTGAACGACATTACATCCATCACAAACAAAGCTGGCGATGGCAAAGTTGTATTCGGTGGTAACCAAACTGTAAACGTAGCTGGTGATCATAACATTAGCTTGAACGCTAAAGCTGGTGATATCACTGGTTTGACTAACGTAACTTTGGATGCTCCTGACTTTGCAACAAGAGGTCGTGCTGCTACTGAAGAACAATTGAAAATCGTAAACAACGGTTTCAATAACACAGTTGGTTTGACTGGTAACACAGGCGCTACTGAATTACAAAAATTGAACAAACAAGGCGGCTTGAGCTTCGGTGTGGTAGGTGCTAACAATGGTGAGTACATTAAAACAACTGCATCTGGTAGCAATGTAGTAGCTGACTTGTCCGATAGCGCTAAAAATAAATTGAACAGCACTGTTGAAGTTCAAGGTAAAAACGCTGCGAAAGTAACAAGCAACGTAGTTCAAAATGCAGACGGTAGCAGTAAAACTATCTACACTGTAGATGTTAACAACGTAACACCTACTGCAGCTTCTACTGAAAAAGTACAAGCTAAAGCAGACGTAGCTGGCTCTAGCGACAAAAACATCGCTAAAGTATCCCCTAAAGCAGGCGATCAATTCGGCGAAGCTGGTGCAACTTACGAAGTAAACGTATCCCGTAACGACGTAAAAGATGCAGCTCGTGAAGCAGTGACTGTAAATAATGCAAACAATAAAAACAACCCTATCACTGTTACACCTGTACAAGATGAAACAAACCATAACACAACTTACCAAGTAACATTCGATGGTGACAAAGCTGCTAAACAAATTCCTTTGACTTACAAAGCGAATGGCACTAACGAACAAAAAGTTACATTGGATAAAGGTTTGAACTTTACAAATGGTAGAAATACAACAGCTTCTGTAGATGCTGAAGGCGTTGTTAAATACGATGTGAATAAAAACTTGGTAGATATCAATTCCATTTCTAACACTACAAATGGTCCAAAAATGGAATTCGGTCCTAACTCTATCAACATCACTGGTGGCCCTATCAACATGGGTGACCAAAATATCACTAACCTTAAATCTGGTGGTGATGTAGTGAATAATGCTGCTAACATTGGCGACGTAACTCGTATTTCCAAAGCTAATGACTTGCACATTGCTCCAACATCCTCTAATCGTCAAGGTGAAACTACTACATCTTACGCTTACGATGCAGCAAGCAAATCCGTAACATTGAAATACAACGATGGTAACGGTGCTAACCAAGCTGGTACAGTAGCGAAAATCGACTTGTCTGGTTTGGCTGATCAAATCAAAGACGGTTACTCCTTCTCTACTGACGCTAAAGGCAATGTAGTTGGTAACCATGCTGTTACACCTGTAGCAAACGGTAAAACTGTTTCTTATGCAGCAGGTAAAAACTTAACTGTTGCTCAAAATATTGATAATGCAACTGGTGAACATACATATACATATGCATTGTCCAATGATGTTGATTTAACACCAAATGGTTCCTTAAAAATTGGTGACACTATTCTTAACAATGGTGGCTTGACAATTAATAATGGTCCATCCGTTACTAAAACTGGTATCAACGCTGGTAACTTGAACATTACTAATGTGAAAGCAGGCGTAAATGATACTGATGCAGTTAACGTAAAACAATTGAAAGATGCTCGTACAGTAGTAACTTCTAATGATAACTCCGTAACAGTTAACAAAACTGAAAACGGCAACCAAGTTACTTATGACTTGCATGTAGCTCCAGGTGCTGCACAATCTGTATGGAATGTGAAATCTACTGGTAATACAACTTCTGATTCCGAAGCAACTGCTAAAACTATCACTGACGGTAAAACAGTTGAAATGGCAGCAGGTAAAAACTTGACTGTTAAACAAACTAGCAACAATGACGGTGCTAAAGTTGAATTCGGTTTAGCTGGTGACTTGACTAATATCAAGACTATTAAAAACGAAGGTCCTGCTACTTTCACAATTGGCGGTAACGAATTCAAATTTGATGGCGGCAATGTGAACATGGGTGATAACAACATCACTAACCTTAAATCTGGTGGCGATGTAATCAATAACGCTGCTAACATTGGCGACGTTAAACGTATCTCCAAAGCTAACGACATTCATATCAAAGACAAAACATACACAGTGAACGCTGATAAAACAGTTACATTGGAATATGTTGATGGTAATGATGGTGCAGTAAACAAAACAGCTAAGATTGATTTGAGTAACTTGCCTACAGGCGATAAAGCTGCTGTTGAAAGCGTAGTTAAAAAATCTGCTGCAGCAGGCGACACTAACATTGCTGACATCACTGTAGCTGACGGTAAACAAACTGGTGATGCAAATGCTAAATACGAAGTAAATGTTTCCCGTAATGCTGTTAAAGATGCAGCTCGTGAAGCAGTGACTGTAAATAATGCAAACAACAGCAAGAATCCAATCACTGTTACACCTGTTCAAGATGAAACAAACCATAATACAACTTACCAAGTAACATTCGATGGCGATAAAGCTGCTAAACAAATTCCTTTGACATATAAAGCGAATGGCTCTAACGACCAAAAAGTTACATTGGATAAAGGTTTGAACTTCACTAATGGGTCCAACACAACAGCTTCCGTAGCTGCTGATGGCGTAGTTAAATACAATCTTAACAACAACGTAAACTTGACTCCATCTGGTTCCTTAACTATTGGTGATACTGTTGTTAATAACGGTGGCTTAACTATTTCCGGTGGCCCATCTGTTCTTAAAACTGGCATTAACGCTGGTAACTTGAATATCACTAACGTAAAAGCTGGTGTAAATGATACTGATGCAGTTAACGTAAAACAATTGAAAGATGCTCGTACTGTAGTAACTTCTAACGATAACTCTGTAACAGTTAATAAAACTGAAAACGGTAACCAAGTTACTTATGACTTGCATGTAGCTCCAGGCGCTGCACAATCCACATGGAACGTGAAATCCTCTGGTAATACAACTGCTGATTCCGAAACTACTGCAAAAACTATCACTGATGGTAAAACAGTTGAAATGGCAGCAGGTAAAAACTTGACTGTTAAACAAACTAGCAACAATGACGGCGCTAAAGTTGAATTCGACTTGGCTAACGATATCAAGATTGGTAATGATGGCAAAGACGGTAAAGATGGCGTTGATGGTAAAATTGGCGTAAATGGTAAAGATGGTTCTTCCGTTGTGATCAACGGTAAAGACGGCTCCATTGGCTTGAATGGTAAAGACGGTAAAGATGGTCTTACTATGAAAGGCGAAAAAGGTGCTGACGGTGTAACTCGTATCGTTTATGAAGATAAAAACAACAACAAACATGAAGTAGCTACATTAGATGATGGTTTACGCTTCGACGCTAACTCTGGTGGCGAAAAGAAAAATAAACTTGGTTCTAAAGTAACTGTAAAAGGTACAGGTGCTAAAGCTGATTCCGAATATGATTCCTCTAACATCAAAACTAGCATCACTCAAGGTGCTGATGGTAACAGCGAAATCAACATCGGTTTGGCTAAAGACTTGAACAACATCAACACAATTAAGAATGGTGGTAATGCTACTTTCACAATTGGCGGTAACGAATTTAAATTTGATGGCGGCAACGTGAACATGGGTGGCAACAACATCACTAACCTTAAATCTGGTGGCGATGTAATCGATAACGCTGCTAACATCGGTGACGTAACTCGTATTTCCAAAGCTAACGATTTACACATCGCACCTACTACAACTAATCGTACAGGTGAAGCTACTACATCTTACTCCTATGATAAAGCAGACAAATCTGTTACATTGAAATACAACGATGGCAATGGTACTAACCAAACTGGTACAGTAGCGAAAATCGATTTGTCCGGTTTAGCTGATCAAATCAAAGATGGTTTCACTTTCAAAGCAAATGCAATTGCTAACGGCGGTAAAGTGGAAGGTACTGCAACAGCAACAACTGTTGAAAATGGCGGTACAATCAACTACGCTGCAGGCAAAAACTTGACTGTTGAACAAACTATTGATCCAGCAACTAAAGATCACACTTACACTTATGCATTGACTGACGATATTAAACTTGGTCATGATGGTAAAGATGGTAAACCAGGTAAAGATGGTTCTATCGGTGTAAATGGTAAAGATGGTTCTGCTGTTGTAATTAACGGTAAAGATGGCTCCATCGGCTTGAATGGTAAAGACGGCAAAGACGGTATTACTATTAAAGGCGCTAATGGTCAAGACGGCGTAGACGGTAAAAATGGTACTAATGGTATCACTCGTATCGTATACGAAGACAAAAACAACAATAAACATGAAGTGGCAACTACTGATGACGGCATGAAATATGCTGGTGATGATGGTCAAACTGATTCCACTAAAGTTATCGCTAAGAAATTGAACCAAACATTGGATATCACTGGTGGTGCAGATAAGTCTAAATTGACTGACGGTAACATCGGTGTGAACAACGTAGATGGAAAATTGAAAGTTCAATTGTCCAAAGAAGTTAACTTGACTCCATACGGTTCCTTAACAATTGGTGATACTGTGGTTAACGATGGTGGCTTGTCTATCCACAATGGTCCATCCATTACTAAAGTTGGTATCAATGCTGGTGATTTGAACATCACTAACGTGAAAGCTGGCGTAAATGACACTGACGCAGTTAACGTAAAACAATTGAAATCCGCTAAGACAGAAGTTAAAGCTGGGGACAACGTAACAGTTGATAAAACAACTGGTGCTGATGGCCAAAACATTTACACAGTAAATGCAAAAGCTATTAACCTTGGTGATGCTGAACTTAACTACACAGCTAACAACGGTACTAAACAAAAAGTTAAATTGTCTGAAGGCTTGAACTTCGTTGATGGTAACTACACTAAAGCTTCCGTTGATGCAAACGGTGTTGTTAAATACGACGTAACACTTGGTAAAGTAAGAGACGGCGTTGATGGCAAACCGGGCGTTGATGGTAACAATGGTATCGCTACAGTTAAAACTGTTGTAGATACAATCAACAACTCTGGTTGGAAAGGTGACGTTACTGGTAACACAGTAGGCGATCACAGTGCAACAATCGTAAAACCTGGTACAACTGTAAACTTCGGTGCAGGTAAAAACTTAACTGTTGAACAAATCGTTGATAAAGTAACTGGCAACCACACTTACAACTATGCATTGTCCGACGATATCAAAGTTGGTCATGATGGTAAAGACGGTAAACCAGGTGTTGACGGTAAGATCGGTGTAAACGGTAAAGACGGTTCTGCTGTTGTAATCAACGGTAAAGACGGCTCTATCGGCTTGAATGGTAAAGACGGTAAAGATGGTCTTACAATCAAAGGCGCTAACGGTCAAGACGGTGTAGACGGTAAAAATGGTACTAATGGTATCACTCGTATCGTATACGAAGACAAAAACAACAATAAACATGAAGTGGCAACTACTGATGACGGCTTGAAATTCACTGGTAACAACGAAAGCGTTGTAAACAAAAACAAACTTAACTCTACAGTTAAAGTTAAAGGTGAAGGCGTTACTGAAGAGCAAGAAAAAACATTTGAATCTGCTGCAGGTAACATCGCTGTAACTGCTGATGGTAACGATACTTTGAACATTCGCTTGAATAAAAACATCAAAGGCATCGACTCCATCCAAACTAAGGAAATCCATTTAGGTACACCTGATAACTACACAACAATTAAGAAAGATGGAGACCGCATTAAATACGGCGACAAAACATTTGCTAACACTGACGATATCTGGACAATCCAAGCTAATGGCACAGATGTTCCAGCTAACGGCGGTAAAGTAAATGTTAAAGGTGCTGACGGTATCACAGTATCCAAATCTGCTAATGGCGAAATGACAATTAGTGGTGCTGGTCTTGGTACAATGAACAGCTTCAATGTTAAATCTTCTGGTAATACTACTGCTGATTCTGAAAAAACAGCTAAGAGCATTACTGATGGTAAAACTGTTGAATTCTCCGGCGGTAAAAACCTCACTGTAAAACAAACTAGCGACGACAAAGGTGCTAAAGTAGAATTCGCATTGAACAACAATGTAGATCTTACTAATAAAGGTTCCGTAACAATTGGCGATACTAAGATCACTGATGGTGGTTTAGTAATCAACAATGGCCCATCTGTAACTAAAGATGGTATCAATGCAGGTAATAAACAAATTACTAATGTTGAAGACGGTGTAAACGATACTGATGCGGTTAACGTACGTCAATTGAAAGCAGCTAAAACTAACCTTACTGACGGTCAAAACACTAAAGTGACTGGCGATGGTTCTAAGAATAATCCTTACAAAGTTAATGTTGAAGGCGATTTGAACAAAATCACTTCCATCACTAACAAAGAAGGAGATGGTAAATTAGAATTCAAAGGTGACCAAGTAGTTAACGTAGCTGGCGACAACACAATCAAGCTTGATGGTAAAACTGGTGATGTTACTGGTTTAACTAACAAAACTCTTGATTCTGCTGACTTTGCAACTAAAGGTCGTGCAGCAACTGAAGAACAATTGAAACTTGTTCAACAAGAAGCAGCTAAAAAATCTACTGAAAAAGTACAAGCTAAAGCTGATGCTAACAACATCGCTAAAGTAGCTCCTAAAGCTGGCGATACATTTGGTGCAGCTGGTGCAACATACGAAGTATCTGTAGATAAAAACGATGTAAAAGATGCAGCTCGTCAAGCAGTTACTGTATCTGGTGATAAAAAAGCGATCACTGTAGACGTTCAACCAAATGCTACAAACCATACAACTAACTACCAAGTTAACTTCAATGGTAAGGAAGCAGCTAAACAAATTCCATTGACTTATAAAGAAAATGGTGGTAACGCTAAAACAGTAATGTTATCTGATGGTTTAGACTTCTCCAACGGCGTGAATACTACTGCTCACACTGGTGTGAATGGTAAAGTATCCTTCGATGTGAAAGGCGACCTCACTAACATCACTTCCATTTCCAATAACTCCAATGGTCCTAAAGTATCCTTCGGTGGCGATACTGTAAATATCACTGGTGGTAACCTCAATATGGGTGGTAACAAAATCACTAATGTTCAACGTGGCACTAATGATACAGATGCAGTAAACGTTAAACAATTGAAAGATTCCCGTACTACATTGACATCTGATGACCAATCCGTAGTATTGAAGAAAACTGAATCTGCTGATGGCGGCTTGAACTATGACCTTTCCGTAAAAGGCGCAGTTGACCCTCGCGTTGATCAATTGAACGAAGAAATCGGTCGTGTAGGTGCACAAGGTGCAGCATTGTCCGCATTGAAACCTATGCAATACGATCCATTGGAACCAACTCAAATCATGGCTGGTTATGGTAACTACCGTGGTAACTCTGCGATTGCAGTGGGCGTAGCTCATTACAAAAACGAATCCACAATGTTCCATGGTGGCTTGTCCTGGGCTGGCGGTTCTAGCCATATGATGGCGAATGCTGGTGTAACTTGGAAAGTTGGTAACAGAGATGCTGAAGCAGCTGTAGCGGATCGCTACCGTAAAGGCCCTATCAGCTCTGCATACGCAGTTCAAACTGAAATGGCTGCAATGAAAGCTCAAAATGCCGGATTAAAAGGTGAAGTATCCGACTTGAAATATGAAAACGAACAAATTAAAGCTCAAAACGCTGGTCTACAAAGTGAAGTAGAAGTATTGAAAGCTCAAATGGCTGCAATGATGGCGAAAATGGGTATGTAATTAGTTAGATTTTCAAATAAACTAGGTATCAAAACCTAGGTATTACATGGATACAACTGGTAAGGGCTCCTTAGGGAGCCCTCAACCAGTACATTAATTCGACTATGGAAAGAGGAATAGATATGAAAAAATCTACAATGCTTGCTTTCACAGCAGCAGTTTTATTGAGCGCAGCATCCTTTACTGGTCATGCAGCTAGCGCTCCAACATATGATGACAACTTAATCTTGCCTAACCCTGCATCCGCACCTGGTTTGAGCAATGTTGTGTTGGTACCTGTGGCTAGCCCACAAGTAGTACAATCTCTTCATGATTATGTAAAAGCCTGGGAAAATGCAGAGCAAAAAATTGCTTTAGCAGAAGCTAAACGCGATAGACATGAACAATTGACTAAAGCAGATAAAATCTGGTTACATTCCAAAGATAAGCATAACTATGCTGATTACTTCCGTACGCATTCCTTAGGCCGCGTACACGGTTTTGAAACAGCTTTAAATTGGAACGGTGAAAATCGTAACAAAAACGAATATGAATACTTTGAAACACCTAAATACAATGAAAAAGATGGCTTTGTAAACAGCTATGGTTATAATGTATTGCGTGGCATGGTAGATCGTGTTAACGAAGTGGTACAAAAACAAAAACAAATTGGCGGTCCAATGAATGATAACGAAGCACAAGACTTAGAAGATGCTATCTTGGATGTCCTTGCTCAAGAGCAAGAACATGTATCTAACGAAGAACTTCGTCATTACATGAATGAAACAATTTGGTTCGCTGCTAAACAAACAGTGAAAAATAAAGCAAGTGAAGAACCAACTGTTGCTGATGAGCACGTAGTAGATCTTCGCAAAGCTATTAACGAACCAATGGGTAGCAATGACTACAATAAGGTTGATTTGCGTAATGCGATTCAACAATAATTGATAGCTATAGTAGGTATTAAAAGCTTGTATTCTCTCGTCTAAAGCTTAGTTGATCTCTAATACACACTGAAGATAGACGATGTACTATATGTATATACGTGTATCTAAAATGACACAATGGCCCTTATATTGACTTTGTGAGGGCCTATTGTACCCTGGACCCCCGACTAGGGAACACAAATCCTTATTAAACAACGCCATCCAAACGGATGGCGTTGTTTTTATATATGTATTAATAGATTGATTTATATAAGATAATGTAAACGTATTATATATACTATATAAGGAGATAATTGTGTAAGAATATAGGGAGATAATTGTGTAAGAATATAGGGAGATAATTGTGTAAGGACATAGGAAGATAATTATTTAAAAATACTATATGTGGTATATTAAGTATCTAAATATACTATATAAAGAAAAGTAGAAAAAAGTTTGTAAAATTTTAAAATTAGGGGTTGCACACTGTAGTTCTTTGTACTATAATAGCAATACAGTCGTTTGAGGCGACTGTTTATTAGTTGGCAAACACTAGATAAAATCTATGTTTGTTGATAATCGTTTTAGTATGTAAATGTAATTCCTGACTGAAACAGAAATTACAAAATTCTAAAAAAGATTATAAAAAGATGTTGACATGAACGTGACAACATGTTATTATAATCTAGTCGCCAGTTGGTGAAACACTTCGAAAGAAAAGTGCTTCAAGGCTAGATATAATCTAGTTTAACTGGTACAGATCTTTGAAAACTGAACAATGATAGGTAATCAATCATATGATTGAACATATGCCAGAGTGCGGGTTTTGACAAAGTCAAAACCAACCA
>JAGZGB010000197.1 GCA_018367495.1 Veillonella sp.
GAGGAAGGAGCAGAATACGATGTTAAATAAAGTAGGTCGCGATATCCCAACAAATATCCCAGCACTAGAAGGTCGCGAAGTATATCAAGGTGAATTCGCTATTGAACCTAAAGCTCATCGCGCAGGTAAACCTGTACACATGAGTCGTGTTGGTACTAATAAAGTACTTGCTTCTATTGATGAAGCAATCGAAAAAGCTGGCGTAAAAGATGGTATGACATTGTCCTTCCATCATCACTTGCGCAATGGCGACTATGTAATGAAAATGGTTATGGAACGCGTTCAAGCGAAAGGAATTAAAGACATTACAATTGCGTCTTCTTCCTTGTCTCCATGCCATGAATTCTTGGTAGAAATGATTCAAGATGGTACTGTAACAGCTATTGAAACATCTGGCTTGCGCGATCGTCTTGGTAAATTCTTGACTCAAAACCCAGGCGTATTGAAACGCCCTGTAGTGATTCGTTCCCACGGTGGCCGTGCTCGTGCTATCGAATCTGGCGAAGTTCATATCGACGTAGCTTTCATGGCTGCTCCTACAGCTGACCCACGTGGTAATGCTACTGGTCGTATGGGTAAATCCGCATGTGGTGCGCTTGGCTATGCTAAAGTTGACTCCCACTATGCAGATACAACTGTTATTATCACAGATAACTTGGTTGACTATGTACACAACTATGCAATCCCTCAAACTGACGTAGATTATGTTGTTGAGGTTGAAAGCATTGGTGATCCAGAAGGTATCGCTTCTGGTGCGGTAGGTTTCACTAAAAACCCTATCCAAATTAAAATCGCTGAATTAGCTGGTGAATTCCTTGACCAAGCTGGCATCATTAAAGATGGTTTCGTATTCCAATTGGGCGCTGGTGGTGCTCCATTGACTGTGGCGAAATTCATCGCTGAAAAACTTCGCAAACGTGGTGAAGTAGGTGGCTTCGCTATCGGTGGTGCTACTGGTATCTTGACTGGTATGCTTGAAGAAGGTTTGATCCGTGCCATTTACGATACTCAAACATTCGATACAACTGCAGCAGCTTCTTTAGATAAAAACCCTGCACACATCGAAATGTCTGCTTCCATGTACGCTAATCCATGGACAGACTGTACTACAAACTACCTAGACGTAGTATTCCTTGGTGCCACTGAAATCGACCTTGATTTCAACGTAAACGTAATGACTGACTCCAACGGTGTATTGATGGGTGCTTCTGGCGGTCACTCCGATACAGCAGCAGGTGCTAAATGCACAGTTATTACTTGCCCATTGATCCGCGGCCGCTTGCCAATGATCCGTGACAAAGTTGCAACTGTAATTACACCAGGCTCCTCCGTTGACGTACTCGTTACTGAATACGGTATCGCAATCAACCCAGCTCGTACTGATTTGATTGAACGCTTCAAAGAT
>JAGZGB010000198.1 GCA_018367495.1 Veillonella sp.
AGAATTCGTACCTGAAAAACTTAAATTCTTCGTAGAACAATCCCTTATGATTGCTACATCCTTAACACCATACATCGGCTACGATAAGAGTGCTAAGGTCGTAAAAGAAGCATACAAACGCGGTTGCTCTATCAAAGAAATCATCTTGGAAGAAAAACTCATGACCGAAGACGAATTCGCCGAAGCAGTTCGCATGAAATAAACCTCTCACATCTCTTTGACATATCTATAACATCCTCTCATACCTCAAATGAACGGAAAAAGCCCCGATACATTAACGTATCGGGGTTTTCTATCTTAAATTTTATATCAGCTTATTAACTTTCAACAAAATTAGGGCAGACATTATATAAGCAAAAACAAAAAGAACTACATACATCTGCTTTTTTCTAGCCCATTCATAATAACGACTACGAGGTGGCTGTTTTAATAATACTGCTACCACAAAAACAGGCTGCAAGAACCATACCAAAACAATTGGGACCGCGATGTAATCTAAGAAATAAAACATACTAAACAGCATAAACGGATATGTAATAATTGCCGTCCAAGAAACAAATTTCATAAAACCATAATCGGAATTAGCAATTAAAGACACTAATAATGGTGAAAGCTTTTTCCTTAATAAGATTTTATAAATAAGCCAATATAAAGCAATCCACGAAAAAATGATAGCTTCTAAAACTAATGGTAAATGTATATGCACAAATGCTAACCTCTTTTACGTCTTAAGTAGTTATAAATATAGTTCCATACCACATAGAACAAAAGTATTATGACATATGCGATAACAAAGAAATAAAAGTCTACTTCATCTTCAATCAACTCTGGGTTTGTGACAAGACTATATGGAATACATATAAGTAAAAAAAGTACTAAGCCTCGCACAAAATAATTATAGATTTTTAAAAACATATTCTCACACCAACCTTAAAACTTTAGCTCTAATATCTCATAAGTTTTATAGCTATTAATACCATAAAAAATATGATTAGAAAAACATACTTCATATTGAATAGATTATTAATCTCTTTAAATCCATTTTGCTTAAATGCTTGCATTAATAGCTTTACTTGTTTACGAGCAAGTATATATAAAAGTATATGGAATACTATTACCGCTATTATTGTTACTTTTAAATTCCCTTCGTATCCACCAGTTATTATTGAGCAAATAAGCGCTATATCCATAAGAATAAGCGGAATAGTACATATAATAACTCTGTAGATAAAAAATTTACTATACATTAATCTACACCTATAAAATAGCCCTACAATAACAAACGCTTCAATCTAGTCAATCATTCAATTAAATATCATCCACAATAATATGGCTGTCATGAAATATAAATAATACCGAAAAACCTTTGCATTAGAATAGCTTTTTGAGGATTTAAGTTTGAATG
>JAGZGB010000199.1 GCA_018367495.1 Veillonella sp.
TATCCTTTGGAGCACTTGTGGCGCTTATTTGTCTAGAAATAGCAAAATAGCCCTTCGTTTCTTCGGAAATTAGATAAAACGAAAAGGCCATTTCTACATATTATTAAGTTTGTGAGATGAGCCTGACGTCACTACTCGTCTGACTATCTACTTATATTATAGGGATAAAGATATATATCGTCAAATGGAGATAAACCTTATAAATATCAATTAGAAGCAAATCATATGTACTAAATTATAAAATTATTAATAATAGGCACGACCTTGTTTGCATAGTATACTTATGCTAATAAGGTTGTGTTTATTTATTTTGTAACAGTTTAGAAAGATGAGAGGATATATATTACATCGATTTTTAATAACGCTAGGGCTTATGCTAGCTTTCACTATACCAGCCCAAGCAATTACGATTGAGGAGCTTACGTCTCAGCCGCAGTTTAAGCAGGTATCTCAGTTTGTGTCAGATATTCCTAATGTAGACGAGCGTGGTGCGTCCTATATTGACGTGAATACGGTGAAAGTGATTGGCCTGTCAATCGAGGTGCCTTTCTGCGCAGACCTGTTGTGAAAGATTCTCTAAATAAAGAGTTTTACGATATCGCTGATGCAGTGTATTATGAAGTGTATAAGGAACATTTTGATGAGGTTATTGTTAAGTAAATTCTATGTTCGGAGGTTATTATGAAACCATTTGAAGCGAAGGATTATAAGGCGTTTACCATGTTTGAGGAGCGTTGGGCTCTTGTTACAGCTGGTACACCTGAGGATTTTAATACTTGTACGGTTAGTTGGGGCAGTATGGGCAACATGTGGGGCATGGTTGGTAACGATATATCTACAGTGACTGTGTACATTCATCCCGCTCGCTATACACAAGAATTCATGGCGAAATACGATACCTTTACAGTTAGTTTCTTTCCTGAAAGCCAACGTAAAGCGCTTGGTTATTTAGGCTCTCATTCTGGCCGTGATGAAGATAAGGTGGCAAACTCTGGTTTAACGCCAGTAGCAGTGGATAATGGCGTAATGTTTAAAGAGGCTGAGTTAACCTTTGTATGTAAAAAGTTATATGAACATCAATTTGATGAAGCCTATTTAGCAGATAAAATCAAAGAATATTATGCAGCAAACCCTACTGCTTATACTCAAATTGGATATGATCGTTGGGAACCACACTATATGTACATTGGCGAAGTAGTTGAGGCTATAGAGAAATAGGTTACAGATAATAAAATATAGTTCAGCAGAATGAAATAAAATATAGCTAAAACGATTTTAGTACACAAAAAAGGCAGCCTCTAGTGATATGTACCCATTTTCCTGGACACATATTATTTACTAGCCTAAACACATGGATGCTTCCCTGTATTTCACAGGGGGCATCCATTTTGTTTTTGCT
>JAGZGB010000200.1 GCA_018367495.1 Veillonella sp.
TGATTAAATAATTCAATTGCTTTTCTTTTAAATTCATAACTATATCTCATGAAAATACCCCCTTTACTGGTTGTCCAGTAAAGGGGGTACATATCAGAATGGCTAGCCTTTTTAGCAACAACTTAGTAACTCCAATTAGTTAATTGGAGTTACTAAGTTATTTATTATTATATTTTAATACAAAAAGACCGTTAAGTTATAGCTTAACGGTCTTTATTGTTGAGAGCTTATAATATGCTAACACCTTTTAAGGAATACGCTGTATTCTTAGGTTGTTCTACTTGGAAATCAAGTACAACTGGAGATTCAGAGTTAATACCAGGTGCTTGATAACGGTCACGGTCTGTAGGAATGCGTTTGTATGGCAATTTATCAAGTAATACAGTTACAACTTTATTCCACACGGCTTTATGTGTTGGCATTGTTAAGGAGTCATCAGTTTGGTTGAATCCGCTACGTATAGTGTGAATCACTTGATCATTAACATCATAGTAATATAAAAGTGCATTTACTTTGGCAGCAATATACATTTCTTGACTATCATTGTCATACGCGTATGGGCTATGTGCGCTATCAATTTGAACATATATATCTTGTAATGGTACCGGCATAATAACAATTTCAGAGTTTTGTGCAGACGCAATTTGCGCAAGGTCTATAGCTCTGATTTCAGCTGTTGGAGTGTTAGTACTTACAATAGCTGTATCATAGTACGGATATTTAAGTGTATTAGATAGGCGATCTGTCATATATCGACCCAATTGAGCTGTGTTTTCGTTACGTAATTTTGCAGGTACAACAATAGTTACCTTGCGACTAGGAAAATTTTCTAAGTGGCCATCATAATTAGAATTAGATGTGTTGATAGTTGCTTTTTCAGGTGTTCCTACGATTGGGGTAGAAACAGGAGCGGTGGCTACTTTCAAAATAGGTTGGCCGTTATTTTCGGATTGTAATGTAGGTGTCGTTACAGCTACATTAGATGGAATTGAATTAATAATTACTGGTTGAGTCGTATTTGATGTTAATTGACTCATATTAATCGTGGCAGCACTTGCTGTGGCAAGTGTAGATGCCAATAGTACACCTAGTACAGTAAGTAGGGAACGTTTACAACGTCCGAATTTATAAAACATAGTTCCTCCTCTTAATAAAACTCTTTAAAATTTTCAAACAAAACAACTGGTATTATTATATCACATATACAAAAAAAAGAAGCAAGCTTTATGCTTACTTCTTAGTCTGGTGGACGATGACAGGATCGAACTGCCGACATCCTGCTTGTAAGGCAGGCGCTCTCCCAGCTGAGCTAATCGTCCATATGGTGACCCGTCCGGGAATCGAACCCGGGATACCGCCGTGAAAGGGCGGTGTCTTAACCGCTTGACCAACGGGCCA
>JAGZGB010000201.1 GCA_018367495.1 Veillonella sp.
TGCTTGGGATTCGCCAGCAAATGCTGCTTGAAGATTTTTTTCAGTGTTAGAACCTTTTAATTCTGCCATTTTAATACTCCTTTGTACTTACGATAATTTTCAAAATTGTTACTTAACGTATATATTCATAACCACTTGGTTGTGAATGCAATGGAATAGAATACTTATTCTATCAATTTCGAGGGCGACTTCGCCTTAGTAAGAAAACTTATTCTTAGATCAAATAGACACTTGCCTAACTCTTAAAATAGTACTTACTTATTTGTGTATTTCGGCACTTGCCGTCTTAACAGTTTTATATACAATGTGTTATCCGTATAATTAACGAATAATCATTGTTGACTATATTGTAACATACTAAATGAGAAATGCAAGTCTTTTTGTAAAATTTATTTCGAAAATTTTCTAAATGATAAATATTATCAATGCAGTAA
The DNA here is from genome assembly GCA_018367495.1 of Veillonella sp. The sequence continues at coordinate 435 of JAGZGB010000201.1, forward strand.
AAATGTGGGTTTATAAAGATTGAATAGTATGGGATTTATAAAAAATCTCTATTTTGATATTGAGAATGATAACTAAATGAAAAATCATTATTGTTTAGTTATTAATGTTAATTTCTTTAGATGCACTAATATTTCCCTATAAAATATAATGATTAAACTAAACATTTTTGTGATCTTTTGGTGATTATATAATAGTATTTTTCTTGTGTTATGGTTTTAATTATAAGAACAGCAGACATATCAAATCTGTACATTATATATTTAGGGCGAAAATTTTATGGTTATATAATAGACGATTGAACTATAGAATTAGGATATATTTATAGAACCAACTATTTTATGTATAATAAATATATAAATACTGACAAAAGTTAAAGGAGGCGCCATGGCATTTGTTAGATATTACGTAGGCGATGTAGTGAAGATGAAAAAATCACATCCTTGTGGCAGTGACGAGTGGGAAGTTAAGCGGATCGGCACAGACTTCCTCATCGTATGTAATGGCTGTGGACATCAACTCTTGATGCCGCGCCCTAAATTTGAAAAGGCTGTTAAGAAAATCGTCTCTCGATTGCCGGAAAATGAGTAAGGAGAAATTATGGTACGACTTACTGATTATGTGACAAGTGGAGGCTGTGCGTGTAAGATTGGGCCTCATATATTGAACCGTGTGCTAAAAGCTGTAACACCCGTTACTAACGAGCATGTTCTCGCAGATATGACTGGTGCCGATGATGCAGGTGTATATCAAATCTCGGATACCTTTGCATTGGTGCAAACCTTAGATTTCTTTACACCTATGGTTAATGATCCTGGTTTATTCGGTAAAATTGCAGCTGCCAATGCACTAAGCGATGTGTATGCTATGGGTGGAACTCCTTTAACCGCGATGAATATCGTAGGCTTTCCGGTTCCTCTCGTCGAGCAAGGTATTTTGACGGATGTATTAAATG
>JAGZGB010000030.1 GCA_018367495.1 Veillonella sp.
CATTGCGACGCCGCCCGGCATCGGCGGGGTTGGTATTATTCGGGTCAGCGGCAAGGATAGTTTTCCTATTGTAAATAGCCTGTTCAAGAGCGCTGGCACCGTTCCTTTGATGGACCGCCAAAATAGAACGATACAATACGGAACCATTGTGGACCCAGCAACGAACAAGACCATCGACGAGGTTCTTGTGTTATTAATGAAAGGCCCTCATTCTTACACCGCAGAAGATGTAGTAGAAATTCAGTGTCACGGCGGTATTGTGCCGGTTCGACAAATCTTGAAATTGCTCGTAAATCACGATGTGCGCATGGCTGAATCCGGCGAATTTACGAAGCGTGCCTTTATGAACGGACGTATCGACCTCACCCAAGCAGAGGCGATCATTGATATTATTGAAGCAAAAACAGAGGACTCCCTCTCTCTCGCTGTATCTCAGCTGGACGGCACAGTTTCGTCCTTTGTAAAAGATGTGCGTGAACAGCTCATCGCTATGATTGCTCATTTAGAGGTAACTATCGACTATCCAGAAGAGGATATCGAGGATGTAACGAGCCAAGAGGTTCGGGATCAGCTAGAGCCTATTTTGAAAGCTATGGATGAACTCTTGTCCACAGCGAATACAGGTCGCCTCATTCGAGATGGCATTACGACGGTTATTGTAGGCCGTCCAAATGCAGGTAAATCGAGCCTTATGAATGCTCTCTTGCGCGAAAACCGTGCTATTGTAACAGATATTCCTGGTACGACGCGGGACAGCATTGAAGAATATATGACCGTAGAAGGCATTTCATTACGCCTCATTGATACGGCAGGTATTCGGGATACTCAAGATATGGTAGAAGCTCTCGGTGTGGAGCGTGCTCGCGATTATATTAATAAAGCAGATATCGTGCTCTGCGTTATTGATGGGTCTACTCCATTAACCCCTGAAGAAATCGAAATTTTGACCTCTGTCAGTGGTTTGAATACCATCGTGCTCCTCAATAAGTCAGATGTGGCACAAGTCGTTACAGACGAAAATATTAAAGAACACGGGAATTTTACAGCTATTGAACGCATTAGTGCCAAAGAAGGCGAAGGCTCTGCAGTTCTCTCTAAATGGGTGCAAGAACTCGTTTACGGCGGTCGTGTTAAACAAGACAACAGCGCCATGATCAGTAACGTGCGCCACATCAGCCTCATGGAACAAGCAAAGACTCAAGTCGAAGAAGCCCTCTCCTCCATCGACATGGGCATGCCGGTGGACTTTGTCGCTACCGATTTGCGCAGCGCCTGGGAAGTACTAGGCGACATCACGGGCGACACCATTCGTGAATCTATGATCGACGAACTATTCAGTCGTTTTTGTTTAGGAAAGTAGGGCTTGAGGGAGCAGAGGAGCATTAGCGACGATGAAACCCAAGCATCACTTTGTTCCGAACGTAAAATTTTCTAGGCTACAATGTAGCCTAAAGAAAATTCACAGTGAGGAACAGTACTCTGGGATATTTGGCCTCGTGATTTAAATAAAATAAACTTTCAATATAAGTAATATATAAGGAAATTCATATGTACACAGTAGATAATTATGATGTCATCGTCATCGGTGGTGGTCATGCTGGTTGTGAGGCGGCTCTTGCCGCTGCCCGCATGGGTCATCGCACGTTGATGGCGACCATCAGTTTAGATAACATTGCGCTTATGCCATGTAATCCTGCCGTTGGCGGTCCTGGTAAAAGCCATCTTGTTTATGAGCTCGATGCCTTAGGCGGTCAAATGGGTATTAACGCGGATGCTACGGCTATTCAAATGCGTATGCTCAACATGGGTAAAGGCCCTGCAGTGCATTCCTTGCGCTGCCAATCTGATAAAATCAAATACCAACATTTGATGAAACAAACTATTGAAAATACAGAGAACCTCAATGTTAAGCAAATCATGGTAACAGAGCTTAAGGTTGAGGACGGCAAGGTAACAGGTATCGTAACAGAACTTGGCGAACTCTATGGCGCTAAGGCTGTTATTCTTTGTACAGGTACCTACTTGAAAGGTAAAATTCTCATCGGCGATATCGATTATGTAGGTGGCCCAAATGGTCAACGCGTAGCAGAACATTTCTCTCAATCTTTGCTCGACAATGGCATTGAGTTGATGCGCTTTAAGACTGGTACGCCAGCCCGTGTAGATAAACGCACACTTAACCTTGAAAATATGGAGGTTCAAGAAGGCGATACACATCATCACTCCTTCTCCTTTATGGATGAATGGATCAACCGCAATGAAGACGTATGTTGGTTGACCTATACTAACAAAGAAACGCACGAAATCATTACGAGCAATATTCACCGTGCTCCTATGTATAGCGGTAAAATTGAAGGTGTAGGTCCTCGTTACTGCCCTTCTATCGAAGATAAAGTGGTGCGTTTTGCTGATAAAGAACGACATCAATTATTCGTAGAACCAGAAGGTACTAGCACAAACGAAATGTACGTACAAGGCATGAGTACTTCTCTTCCAATGGATGTACAATATGCATTTCTTCGCACTATCCCTGGCCTTGAAAATGTAGAAATCATGCGCCCTGCGTACGCTATCGAATACGATTGCTTGAACCCAACACAATTAACACCAGCACTTCAAGTAAAACATATTGAAGGCCTCTACTCTGCTGGTCAAGCTAATGGTACATCTGGCTATGAAGAAGCCGCTGCACAAGGTTTAATGGCTGGTATTAACGCAGCGTTGTGGCTTGAAGGTAAAGAACCGTTTATCCTTGCTCGCTCCGAAGCATATATCGGTGTTCTTATCGATGATCTTGTAACAAAAGGTACGAATGAACCATACCGCATGATGACAAGTCGCAGTGAATATCGTCTATTGCTTCGCCAAGACAATGCAGACATGCGTCTTACTGAAAAAGGCCGTGAAATTGGTCTTGTAAAAGACGATCGTTGGACTAAATTTACAGCTAAGAAAGCTGCTATCGAAGAAGTTATGGACATGTTGCGAAATACACCTGTTAATCCATCTAAGGAAACGCAAGCTTTGCTTGAAAGTTTAGGTACAGCACCTATTAGAACAGGTATTCATGCTTATGATTTAGTAAAACGTAATGAACTTTCCTATGCTATCGTAGCCGATGCGTTTGGTTTGAAACGCTATACACCTGATGTTGAAGAAGCTGTTGATATCTCCATTACTTATGAAGGTTATATCAAAAAGCAAATGGACCAAGTCGATAAGGTTCGTAAACTAGAAGAAAAAATTCTTCCAAAAGAATGGGATTACACACAAATTAAGGGCATCTCCCTTGAAGCTCAACAAAAGCTCAACAAAATCCGCCCTCACTCTATCGGTCAAGCAAGCCGTATCTCTGGCGTATCCCCGGCGGACGTATCTGTTCTGCTAATTCAATTGGAACAATACAATAGAAGTAAATAATAGATGTGATTATATACAAAAAGAGCTAGTTAATCTTATGATTAACTAGCTTTTTTTGTTATAACGCTTCTCTTTCTTGATGTTCATCGTTTTCGCGACCTTCGCTCATATAGTCTGGAGTAAATAATGATAGTCCCATTTTAAATAATAGCCACATACATTTCTGTTTCATGGGTATCACCTCCCTATTAATGGTAGTGTATCTATAAATAGAATAATTAGCAAGTTTTTTATCTATATAAAAGAGAGCGATATTAGTAAGGGTTTGTATATTGATACGAATATTTATAAAATACATATTGTTCTACGACTAAAATATGTACACTAGAGAAATACATTAAGTGTACATTCAGAATAGACAAAATATCCTATAAGTGAAGAAAAGTTCATGGTGATAAATTAGAAATAAACTGTGAAATTTGTTTGATAAAAAGATGGACCGATTTCTCAATTAATTATTTTAAATGATAATATAGGTATAATATTTCTCGCCTACCCTATTTTGTGTTATGCAGGTCTTATATTTTTGATTGTAAATGAGAATAAATTGAGAATATGATATAATATAAAGAAAAATGACTTAAATATTTCGCTTATATGGTCATTTTATTAGTTTTCGTATATAAAATTATATAAAATAGATTAAAAACGCCGTATAACACAAATTTTTGAGTTTTATAGTATCTAAAAATGGAAATACTATTTTGATATCTCATATATTGTTAAATACATAGTTTTTCCTATATGATGTGTCATATGACATGAGTTTTATTACATATATGTGAATTACTTTTAGTATTATATAAATATCGAATAATTTATTAGGAGTACTTATGAAAGAGAAATACGATGTGCCTATCGCACCTGAGCCTGAATTTGTTTCATACATGATGGAGCAAATGAGCCAATTTGGGTTGCCTTGCACAGAAGAGCAGGCAAAGGACTTTTACGTGTACTATGCGCGCATGATTGAAACAAATAAATACCTCAACCTTACGGGCATCACAGATATGAAAGAGGTTGTAGTGAAGCATATGATCGACTCCCTCTCCTGCTACGATTCAAATATTATTAAATCTGGTATGTCTATTATCGATGTAGGTACTGGCGCTGGTTTTCCTGGCATTCCATTGGCTATCTATGATCGTAGTCTCAAGGTCACTTTGTTTGATTCTTTGAAAAAACGTCTTACCTTTCTTGAATCCGTTATAGATGAGCTTAAATTGACGAACTGTGCTACCTTACATGGCCGTGCAGAGGATCTTAGTCATCAAGATTATCGTGAAAGCTTTGATATTGCTACGAGCCGTGCTGTGGCAAGATTACCCATTCTTTTAGAATGGACTGTACCATATGTTAAAGAAGGTGGTTACGTTATTGCTTTAAAAGGTGCTATCTACGAAGAAGAAGTGGGAGAATCCAATAAAGCCCTTAGCACATTAAAAGCAAAGATTGAAGAAGTACGTACCGTTACTCTGCCAACCTTGGATGATAAACGAGCAATCCTGTACATTAAAAAAACAGGTAAAACACCTAAACAATACCCACGTAAACCAAAAGAAATTAAAGACAAACCGCTAGTGTAATCTAATAGTGCTATCACGTAATAGAGGATAATGGATTACAATTGATACCTATATAAAAGAGGATGCAAATCTAAGATTTGCATCCTCTTTTTCCTATCTTCCCTAGCCTATTCAAGGATATCGTTTACAACAGGATTACATAGTTTATTCACTATATAAGTCGTATATAAAGATAAATAGAACACCTTTCCCTAAGGACGACTTAGGGTTACTATGGAGTCCGTGGGAAAGGTGTTCTATGATAATCTCATAATGACTTATACGTGGTCTATGATATGTAATGTTGTATCGATATCGTTTAAAGGCATAATATGTACGCCTGCAGCAATTTTTTTGATTTGTTCTAAGGTTTCAATAGCGATTTCTGTACCCGCTTCTTTTCCGCCTTTTTCTACGCGGTCTAGGATTTCTTGTGTAAGGTTAATCCCAGGCACTTTTTCGTGTAAATATGTAGCCATTTTGAAGCTTTTAAGTGGAATTAAACCAAGCATGATAGGCACATCAAATTCGGACATTTTGTCGATGTAACGTTTTGCTTGTTCTAAATCATAAATTGGTTGTGTTTGTACGAAGTGCGCACCATTTTTAATTTTCGCTGCTAATTTTTGATGTTCAATTTCTAAGTCTGGTGCACCAGGGTTGCCAGTAGCACCAATGTAGAAGTTTGTAGGCTTATCTAAATCATTGCCTGCCAAGTCTTTACCAGCATTTAATGTTTTAGCGATATTGAGCAAGCCCATGCAGTCTACTTCGAATACGGATTGTGCAAATGGATGGTCCCCATTATCTGGTTTGTCACCAGTAAGGGTTAAGATGTTATTTACGCCAAGTGCTGCAGCGCCTAGTAATTCGGATTGTAGGCCGATGATGTTACGGTCGCGGCATGTAAGGTGGAAGATAGTTTCAATGCCTTCGTTATGTTGTAACAAATAGGACAAGGAAATTGGGCTCATACGCATTTTGGACATAGGGCTGTCAGCGATGTTAATTGCATCTACTTTCCCGTTCAAACGTGCTGCTTGGTCAAATACCTTTTGAGCAGAACTGCTCTTTGGTGGGTCTAATTCAACAGTGATGGTGAATTTCCCTTGTTGATGTTTCTCTCTTAATGTCATCATGTACCTCTTTATTACAAATTATTTCTCTAAAGTTTCAAAGAAATCGTTGGCGTGGTTAACTGCAGCGATACCGTCTTTAGCGTAGATATCTGCGCCAGCTTGATCTGCGTATTCTTGAGATACTACGGCGCCACCAACCATGACCTTAGTATTAAGGCCTGCAGCGCGAATAGCTGCAACAGTATTGTCAATTTGAGGCATTGTTGTAGTCATCAAGGAACAGATACCAACGAGGGCCGCTTTGTTGTCCTTAATAGCTTGAACGATGACTTCTGGATCAACATCTTTACCAAGGTCAACGATTTTGTAACCATTGTTTTCAAGCAAGGCCGCTACGATATTTTTACCTAAATCGTGAATATCGCCTTTAACTGTTGCTACAACAACTGTGCCTTTATCTAAACTTTCACTAGCAGGAATAATTTCTTTAATTGTGTTGAAAGCAGCCTGCATTGTTTCAGCAGCAAGCATTACTTGTGGCAAGAATAATTTACCAGAACCGAATTTATCCCCTACTACGTTCATCGCTTCAGAAAGACCTTTTTTAGTAAGGTCTAATGGATCAATGCCATCTGCTAAGGCTTTTTTAACAAGATCTATAATAGCTTCTTTTTCACCTTGCTCTACGCAAGCACGGATATTAGCTAATGGATCATTGCTGTCGAAGGATTTCTTTTCAGGACCTTTTGGAGCAGCGTTACCAGGAGCACTTGTTTCGTCCTCATAGCCATATTCTTTGATGAATTCTGCAGAACCTGGATCCCAGCCTAATAATGTAGTGCTAGAAACAAATGCTTTTTTCGCTGGGTAGTTTAGAGGATTCATAATTGGTGTTGTTAAACCACATGCTAAAGCCATTGTTAAGAATTGGCCGTTCAAGTAAGGACGTTGTGGCATACCGAAGGAGATGTTGGACAAGCCCATTACTGTTGGAAAGCCAAATTTCTCTTTGTATAACTGTAATGTACGCAATGTTTGGCGTGCACTATCTTCACCACTGGCAAGTGTTAATACCAATGGATCTAGTAATAAGTCATGAGGTTTAAGACCATAGCCATAAGCACGATTTACGATACTTTCAGCTAAAGCAACGCGGTCCTCTGCTTTTTCAGGAAGGTCACCACTGCAGATTGGCAAGCAAAGTAATGCTGCACCGTAACGTTTAGCCAATGGCATAACGTGAGTGATGGACTCCTCTTCCCCGTTTACCGAGTTAATAAGAGCGCGGCCTGGATAGTTTTTAAGAGCTACTTCCATAGCTGCTGGATCCAATGTATCGATGGACAAAGGTGTTTCAACGAGCATGGATAATTCGAAGATAGCACGTTCCATTAATGGTGTTTGGTCCATACCTGCTACGCCCATGTTTACGTCGAGAATGTCGGCACCTGCTTCTACTTGGTCTAACGCATCGCGTTTTACACGGATGAAAGAGCCATCGCGTAATTCTTGAGCCAGAACTTTACGGCCTGTAGGATTGATGCGTTCACCGATAATAAGAGGTTTTGTATGATGACCTAATTCCAACAATTTAGTACGGCTCGTAATGATTGTTTTAGGTTCAATATGAGCACGTTCTTTAGGTGTATGTGTTTTCACAGCGTCAGAAATAGATTGAATATGTGCTGGTGTTGTACCGCAGCAGCCGCCTACATAGCTAGCACCTGCATCTACGATTGGAAGCATCAATGGCCCCATTTCTTCTGCTGTAAGTGGGAATACAGTTTGTTTGTTAATTAATTGAGGCATACCTGCATTTGGTTGGCAGCTAATTGGCAAGTTTGTTACGCTAGCAATTTCCTCAATAAGAGGTGTGATTTGTTCAGGTCCAAGAGAACAGTTAATACCGATAATATCAGCACCCATAGCCTCTACGATTGTAGTTGCAACTGCTGGGGGTGTGCCTGTAATAGTACGACCGTCTTCACTGAAAGAAAACTGACAGATAATTTGTACATCTTCTTTTGTTTTTCCTGCTGCTTCGCGAGCATCAAGAGATGCTAATAAAGCGGCACGCATTTCTTGTACGTCGATGATAGTTTCAATAATAATGAAATCTACGCCACCTTCAATCAATGCTTCTGCTTGTTCACGATAGGTGTCATAAATAGAATCGAAGCTCATGTTGCCTAATGGTTGCAAAAAACGACCTGTAGGACCCATAGAACCAGCTATACGAGCAGATGGTTTAACCTCTGCAATAGCCTCTTTTGCTACTTTTACCGCTGCAATATTGATTTCTCTTACGCGATCTTGTAAATCATAATCTTCTAACTTAAGACCACAAGCACCGAATGTATTGGTAGTAATAACATCACTGCCATGTTGTAAGTATTGAGCGTGAATATTCTTTACTACTTCTGGTTTTTCTATGTTAAATAATTCTGGACAATAGCCCTCTTCCAAGCCTGCAGCTTGAAGCATTGTGCCCATAGCACCGTCAAATATATACATAAACATCTTCCTTTATCATCCTAAATTCTAAAATGTTTCACGTGAAACATTATTCTGTTGGTTGGCCTTTCATAGCGATACCAGAGGCTTCGGCTGTCGTTTTACTACAGCTTTCTTCTCCTTCATTATTAGTGGTTATAGATGCCTTTTCTGGTAATTTACGAGATGCACAATCCTTTTGGGAACAAGATGTGCATCCACGCTTTGTATTGATATCTTGATCAGCTGGCATTAAACCAATAATAGCCGTTACAGATTTACGTGGGAACAATAAATAGTTCTCTGTTACTTGTAAGCCAATCATCTCTGTTTTAATAATTTTAGCTAATTGAGGCTGAATTTCTAATGGCCAGTTACCATAACCAGGACTAAAGCGCCATGTTGGTTTATAACCTTGCTTTTTAGCGATGGTATTGATAACTTCATTTACTTGATCCGCTACTTGTTCTACCGCTGTTGTAGCCGCTGCATCAAGTAGTAAACCTACAGTATAATTGCCTTGTTTAAATAACTGTTCACTGCGAATCTCTACATCTTCACCTACTGTTACGCCTAATACATAAACTTTTGTAGATTTTTCAAGATGTTTTTCAATGATGGAACCTTCAATTTTAAGTGGTGGATTGCTCAAAACTGTTTTTGTTTCTGCATCATAATCATATTCTTGATATACACCTTTAGGTGTAGCTAATAATTGAATTTCCTTACATGCTTCGTCTACATATTGTTGCGGAAAATCCTCTGCGTGACGAAGTCCTGCGTATCGTTTTACTTCTGCTTTATCGATGGCAGGAAGCATTCCGTTATAAATGGGCATAGAAACGCCTCCTTTTCAAAATAAAAAGCTCTGCGTATCCGTAGAGCGTGTACTTAATCATTAGTATATTGTTTATAGATTAGATCAATCTCAAGATTTATCTATTTTACGTCTATAAATATTATTACTATCTATTTAATAGTATATAGATATAGATAATGCCTGTCAAAGTATATAGGGCCTGTATTCTCATATAATTTATTAGTGTATTGATATAACTTCAAGCTATATCAAATTATATTTTAATCCTAAAAGTTATTATTGATAATGTTTTATATATTTTAGACTATTACATTAACTTAATAATATTACAGCTTTATATTAGATTGTTTCACGTGAAACAGTCTGATTGTTTTGATTAGTATAACTACATTTTTAATTATTTGTTTTTGAAAAATACATTAAAAAATTTTATTGTGTAATTTTAACTGGTTGGTATAATTTATATACCAAGTTTATATTTTTACTATAAAAATTTTTGTGGTAAAAACTTTTATATAGAGCAAGTTAATTAAGTTTTTGACTCTATTTAAATGTTTCACGTGAAACTTTTATGTATATGTTTTACTTAAAATCGTATTAAGAAATTAAAAGTAAAATGTTTCACGTGAAACAATCAAAATTCTTTTTGCATATTTGAGAAATGCAAAAAGAAGTTAAGTTATATTATTTGCTAATATTTAATTATGTATATTATTAAATGATGTGTTTAATAGATAAAATTATAGATGTTTTTTGAGAATTTAATTTGTAATTACCGTAAATATCGTTGTTTTATGTTATAATTAAAAAGAAACATTTTGAACGAATATGTGAGGTGAATTAAGTGGGCAAAGTTATAGCTATTACAAATCAAAAAGGCGGTGTAGGTAAAACAACAACATCCGTAAATTTGAGTGCTTGTTTGGCTGATGCTGGTAAGAAAGTGTTGCTTGTTGATTTAGATCCACAAGGTAATGCTAGCTCTGGTTTAGGTATTGAAAAAGATGATTTAGAACTCTGTGTACACGATGTTCTAATCGATGGTGAACCTATTGCTGATATTGTTCAGCCTACAATGCTTGAAAAGCTATTTGTAGCGCCTGCAACAATTCAATTGGCTGGTGCAGAAGTGGAACTAGTTTCCGTTGTTTCACGTGAAACAATGTTAAAAAAAGCATTGGAACCGGTACGTGATGAATATGATTTTATCATTATTGACTGCCCACCGTCTCTTGGTTTACTGACATTAAATGCTTTTACAGCAGCAGATAGCGTATTAATTCCAATTCAAAGTGAATTTTACGCATTAGAAGGGGTTAGCCAACTAGTAAAAACCATAACAATTGTGCAACAAACATCTAATAAAGACCTTGAAATCGAAGGTGTTTTATTAACTATGTTTGATGGTCGTACAAATTTATCTATTCAAGTTGCTGATGAAGTGAAAAAATTCTTTGGTAATAAAGTATATAAGACTATTATCCCTCGTAATGTACGTCTTAGCGAAGCACCAAGTTATGGGGAACCTATTATTGTATATGATCCAAAATCTAAGGGTGCCGATGTATATACGAAACTAGCTAAAGAAGTTATTAAAGCTTCAAAGACTAAATAAATGTAATTACAAATTGATAGATAGTCACTATATGTAAGGTGAGAGAGGTTAGTTATGCCTAGAGAAGTTAAAAGCAAAAAAAGTAAATCATCCGGCTTGGGGAAGGGCCTTGGAAATTTAATGAAGGTGGACACAGTCGAGTCTGTATTACCTGAAAAGGAAATTCATGAACTACCAATTTCTGAGTTGGTTCCGAATGCAGATCAGCCTCGTAAAAGCTTTGATGAGGATAGTTTAGCTACATTAGCTGAATCTATTAAAAATCTTGGTATTTTTCAACCAATTGTAGTACGTAAACAAAAGAATAAATACCAAATTGTAGCTGGTGAACGTCGTTATCGTGCTGCTATTATTGCAGGTTTAGAAACAGTACCAGTTATTGTAAAGAAATATAATACAGAAGAAATGACAGAAGTGGCTCTCGTTGAAAATTTACAACGTGAAGGGTTGGATCCAATTGAAGAAGCTTTGGCGTACCAAGGTCTAATGGATACTTATAAACAAACACAAGAAATGATCTCTGCTCGTTTAGGTCGCAGTCGTTCTTATATTGCAAACATGGTTCGTTTGTTAAAATTATGTGATTCTGTACAAAAAGATCTTATTGAAGGCGACTTAACAGTAGGTCAAGCGCGTCCATTGTTGGCATTACGTAGTGCTGCACAACAAATTGAAGCTGCCGAACGCATTAAAGAGGGCGAATTAAGTGCACGGCAAGCAGAGGCTCTTGTGAAGTCTATGCAAAATAAAACTCCTAAGACAAAGACTGTTAAGCCACAAAGTACTGCAGAAGTACGTGCACTTATGGATCGTTTAAAACTTAGCCTAGGATCTCCTGTAAACATTAAGTTCCGTTCTGGTAAAAAGGTTCAAGGTAAGATTGAAATTGCCTTTTCTTCTGAAACAGAATTAGAACGACTTATTGCTTATATGGATGGTCAAGATCATGCTGATGATACTGAAACTGTAGAGTTTAGAGTATAATTGCTTAGCAATAGCAATAGCAATAGCAATAGCAATAGCAATACATAATCTCTTACTCGTTATTACTATGTAATTACTACATATAGTGGATTTTCAATTAAATAACATAATTGGTATACTAAATTTGGAATAAATTATGTGAATTTAGTAATGACAAATTGAGAACAATTTTGTATAATGTAAATACAATTTACAATCCACGGTGAAAGCGTAGTCTACGGGCTACGCTTTTACTGTATTTAAGAACTTTTGTATAAAAGGATAGACTATGGAACAAACACCTAAAGCAAACCGCGTGCATATCGGTTTTTTCGGTCGTTGTAACGCTGGTAAGTCTACATTGATTAATATGTTAACAGATCAGCCTGTATCTCTTGTATCTGAGGTGGCAGGGACAACGACAGACCCAGTGAGCAAATCTATGGAGATTTTGCCCCTAGGGCCTGTAGTGATAACTGATACGGCAGGTATAGACGATACAACTGAATTAGGTACGTTGCGGATGGAGAAGACAGAAGAGGTAGTGAAAAAGATTAACCTCGCTGTTTATGTACTTCGTACTGATGAAGACCCAACAGCTGATGATATGCATTGGTTAGGGCTTTTAAAACAAAATAATGTGCCTATTGCATTATTCATAAATGAAATTAATGCAGAAAATGACATAGAAAATAATAAAGAGAACAGTATAGAAAATAAAAGAGATACATCTACTTATGTTGATGTTCATAAGGGTTTGTCTGAGTTAGCAACAGTGATTGGCTCCGCTAATTTTACATCTAAAGCTAAACGCTTAGAATTACTTGATCTATTAGGCGGTTTAACACCTCTTGATGTAGAAGGAGACCAAACTCTTTTACAAGGATTAGTAGAAGAGGGGGATACCATAATCCTTGTATGTCCTATTGATAGTGCTGCTCCAAAAGGGCGCCTTATTTTGCCACAAGTACAAACGATTCGAGAAATTCTTGATTATAAAGGTTTAGCGCTAGTGTGCCAAACAGAAGAGTTACCTGCTATGATTAACTCTCTTAAGAAACCACCTAAAATGGTTATATGTGACTCTCAGGCTTTTGATCGCGTTGATGAGTTAACACCTGATACAATTCCGTTGACGTCTTTTTCTATTTTGATGGCACGTTTTAAGGGAAAACTACAAGACTTAGTGGCTGGTGTAGAGGCGATTAAGAATTTAAAACCAGGCTCTAAGGTGCTTATCAGTGAAGGTTGTACACATCGTCGTCAATGTGATGATATTGGAACTGTAAAAATTCCTAATCTTCTTAAGAAACAAGGGTATACAGATTTACAGCTAGAATTTACTAGTGGGGGTGCCTTCCCAAAAGATGTATCCCAGTATGATTTGATCATTCATTGTGGTGCTTGTATGCTCACGCGCCGCGAGGTGTTACGACGCATTGAATGTGCTGTTGTACAAGGCACACCAATCGTAAATTACGGTGTACTCATAGCGGCTCTACATGGTATACTAGAACGGGCAATAAGCCCATTTCTTAGCGAATTAAAGGGGTAGTTATTAAATTAAATTGCATGCAGTCATTTAACTTTCACAATAAGAATGGTATAATTAAGTGTTGAAGTTTGAATGATTGTATAGGAAGGAATATACATGTTCGAATCGATTCAACCGTGGATTGGTATGGCCACCATCGTTCTTGTCATTGCGTTGTTAGTGTATTGTGTAATTTTGCACATTCGCTTAGGGAGCCTTAAAAAGAAATACGATTTCTTTATGCAAGGGGAGAATGGTGCGAGCCTAGAGCGTAAATTATCTGTAGAGGTTAGCGAAATTCGCGATGCTGCGAAGGGTCTTGAAACTATGATGACCGAGCAAGCGGCAATCCGCAATATTCAAAGCAATACGATACAAAAAATTGGCTTTATTAAATATAATGCCTTTGAAAATATCGGTAATGATTTGTCCTTTGCCCTTACATTGCTTGACGGCAATAATAACGGTATTTGTATCTCTAGTATTTACGGTCGCAATGAATCCCGCATTTTTAGTAAACCCATTGTGAAAGGTAAAAGTCTCGTCAGTCTTTCACAAGAAGAATTAGAGAGTTTAAACGAAGCGTTGGGCGAGCGCACCAATGAGGAAGCGTTAACAAGCACCATCGTTTCTAAATAAGGAAGGTTTGTATTGAAAGTACCGGCATTTATTTCAGACAAAGTTGAAAGAAATGGTGACAACTGCATATTGACATTAACAACCAAGCAAGCGAAGATTGCAGTTATTGTAAGCTCTATTATAATTATCGCCGCATTGGTTCTCGGCATTTGGGGCATCGTGCGCCAAGCTGAGGTTGTGCAATTACGTCAACAGACACAATTACAATCTGAACAGCTGAAATTGTTACAACAAAAGACAGATGTTTTAGATAAGAAAATTCAAAACTTAAATCAAATTAGCGAAGAAAACAAGCAAATGCTGAAGGGCGCTGAATCTGGCACACCATCTCAAGGTGGCGGGGACGGTAGCGACCCAAAGCAGCCAGCCGCTGATGAAAGCGAAGTAAAGACGCTAACAGCGGCACAATTATCAGCTCGTCTGTCCAAAATGGACAAGGACGCACAAAAATTGCTAGTTAGCTTCTATACAATGCGTAATATCCTTCGTGATGGTGGGGCACAAGACCTTATGGCTATGCAATCCATTAACTTCTCTGCTGGCTCTGGTGGTGTTACGAATAACACTACACCAAGTATCTGGCCAAGTAAGGGCGTTATTACATCTCCATTCGGTAGTCGTGTGGACCCTGTTACAGGCGCTATTGGTGCCTTCCATGAAGGGGTAGATATTGCGGATGATTATGGTACACCAATTGTGGCGACTGCTGCAGGTGTTGTAACCTTTGCTGGTTATACAGAGGGCGGTTATGGTAACCTTGTTGAAATCGACCACGGCAACGGCTTCGTAACGCGTTATGGCCATAATAGTGCTGTATTGGTGACTGTAGGGATGAGCGTAAAACAAGGCCAGACTATAGCCTTGATGGGGAGTACTGGTAAAAGTACTGGCGCCCACGTTCACTATGAGGTACGTCTCAATGGTTCTCCTACAGATCCTATGATCTTCTTACCAATTAGTAACTAAAAAGATAAAATCAATACGATTTATGTAGAATCAATTATGATATACGCAATATAAAATAGAATATATGTAATATAAAACATAATTTATAGGAAAAAGAACTTGTTATACGTGCAAATGCACTTATTGCAAGTTCTTTTTCTTTTCTTTTGTATATATATATTGTAAAATAAAAGTATATGAATGGAGGTATATCTATGAAAGCCTATGTACAAGTTTATACCGGCGAAGGCAAGGGCAAAACGACCGCTGCTATTGGTCTAGCTATCCGTGCTATCGGTGCTGGCAAGAAAGTCCTCTTTTTGCAATTTATGAAATCTAAAGTATATAGTGAACATACTATTTTACCTACCTTACAGAATTTAACCTTAGAAACTGTGGGCAAGCCTTTCTTTATCATCAAAGAAGGGATGAAGAGCAAGGATGAACTCGCTAAATGGGGGGATGAAGTGGTTGTCTTTGAGTCTGGTAATCCGCCAAAGGACTATGTAGCGCTCATTGAAAAAGGTTACGAACGTGCACTAGCTGCTATTAGCAGTGGTGAGTACGATCTCGTTGTTCTTGATGAATATAACATGGCACTCTTCTTTGAACTCATTACATGGGATAAAACAAAAGCTTTGCTCGATGCTCGTAATCCGGAAACGGAACTTGTATTTACGGGCCGTGGGGCTCCTCAAGAATTAATCGATGAGGCAGACCTTGTAACGGAAATGAAAGAGGTTAAACATTACTACCTTCAAGGTGTAATGGCTCGAAAAGGTATTGAAAACTAATCATAGGTACACCTAAGGAGGTGATGTGGTTGAGTACAGTGGCTATTGTGGCTCTCGTTATTGTGGCCATCATTGCAGCACTCATCTTGATTATCCTACTGACACCAATCACATATAGCATCGAAATCAATGGACGTTCGCCTTATCGTGGTGAGGTGCGCGTTAAATGGCTGTGGCGTGTATTTTCATTGCATCTAGCGTATTTGCAGGACAAACCATTTTTTAAGGAATTATACATTTTGGGTATGCTTAAGATTGGACCTGTGAAAGACTATGAAGATTGGCTTGAAAATCGTGTAGACGAAGAATACCAAAAAGTTGTGGACGAAGACGATGATATGTCGCAAGCAGAAGCTTTTGCGAAGGCGATGCAAGGAGGAGGACAAGGCCCTTCTGCAAGTTCGAGCGGTACTAGCTTTGATGGTTTAAAGAGTTCAAAACATTCTGACGCTACCTTTAGTGATGAAGAAGCGCCAGGAGCGGGAACTTCTCAAAATCCAAATGAGCGTATTGAACGCCCTGAACAAGCTTCTAAGGATATGGATGCCCAGGCTCGTGCTGATCGGTATGATTCGATTCAGCAAGATCCAACATCCCATATTAAAAGCGATGACGAAACAGTGAGCCGCGTTACTTTCAACAGTGACGGTTCTATCAAGGAAAAGGTATTTACGAAGGTGAAAGACCTCAAAACGACGGTTAAACATCGTTTTGAAAAACCAGATCCAAACGATCCGGTGGCATCATTCAAGTCCAAAATTCCTACATTCTGGTTCATGAAACATGTACAAAATACAGAATTATGGCACCAGCTATTCCTTGTTTCGAAGCGATGCTATGACCACTCTAAACCACGCGATGTGGCCATAGAAGGTCGATTCGGGATCGGTGACCCATATCGTATGGGGATTATCGCATCTATGCTGTACAGCATTTGGCCTGAACAAGCTGAGAACATCGAGCTCGATTATATAAATTGGGCTGGTGAAGGTAGTGCTCATATTAAAGGGCGCATCATTTTAGCTGTCATGGCGTGGCATGGTACAAGATTCTTGCTATCTAAACCAATACGTTCCCTATTGGGTGAAAGCGCTCGCGTCTTCTGGGTTAAACGGAAGGAAGCTAAGCAGTTAGAAAAGCTGAAAGCCGAACAAGGTCAAACAGCGTAAGGATATATTAAGTCAACTAAGTAAATGAGCTGTATTAAGACAATATATAAGGTCTATAGATAATGTATATGTCATATAGAAGTAAATACATAGTATAAAAACCTAGGTATTGAACGTACAGCAATGATACTTTCATAAAAAGCGGAGGTACTGTGATGGAGAACAGTAATGTAAAAGAAAATTTGGAAGTCCTATTCGAGAAATTCAAAAATATGATTAAGGTGGAAACTGTAGTAGGCGAAGCTGTACAAATTGGCGATACTACACTTGTTCCATTCGTAGACGTAACATTTGGTTTCGGCACTGGTACAAACCACAACACTGCTAATAAAAACCACGAATGTGGCGGCGGTGGCGGCGGTGCCAAAATGGAACCAAGCGCTATCCTCGTTATTAAAGGCGAACGCATCGAGTTGTTCAACATTAAAGGCAACCCTTACAGCAGCAGCTTCGATCGTCTTATCGGTTTGGTACCTGACCTCGTGTCTAAATTGAAATCCGATAAATACATTTATTTGAACGATGAACAATAATTCGGTAACGAATTATAAATAATAGGTGAAAGCCGTGATACCCACATGTGTGCTCTGAATATGTCCGTAACGACTGCAATTTTAGCTTCAGGGCATGCCTGTGGGTATTATTTTAACTTCTATAGACTTTCATAAGCATTTCATAGGGCTTTATTATGCTATGTAACATAGTCTTGTGAAAGTTAGCGAGATTTGTTATAGTAAAAATAGTACACTATTGGATTGTATAGTGACACTTTTATTTCGAGGAGGATTTCAGATGAAATTATCTAAAAAATTAACTACCCTAGCTATCGTTGGTGCTATGTCTGCTACTGCTGCAGTAGCAAGTGCTGCTAACATTGGCTTAGTAAATATGAGCCAAGTAGTAAATAGCTACCCTGGCTATGGTGCATTAGATATGAAAATGCAACAAGTAGACGCTCAATACCGTCCACAAATTGAGAAAAAAGTACAAGAAATTGAAAAAATTCAAGATCAAACTCAAGCAGAAGCTGAATTCAATAAATCTGTAGCTCCATTGCTTCAAAAAGAAAACGAAGAAATCAATAAAATTGCTCAACCTATGATGCAAGCAATTCATAATGCAGTTGAAACTATTCGCATTGAGAAAAAAATGGATGTAGTATTGGATGATCCATACACAATCCGTGCTGCTGACGCTAACAGCAAAATCGAAAACATTACTAACGAAGTAATTAGCCGTCTTAAAAAATAATATATAAAAATGGCCCTCTAGTTGAGATATCAACTAGAGGGCTTTTTTATGTTTAGTATTGGTATTTATTCTGGTTTATGAATAAGGTTTACAACAAATTCGCTGTCTTCAACAAGAGTTGCTTGAATGTAGTTGTCGCCGTTGAATTCTAATACTTGACCTGGTACGAGTACGTGTTCTTCAGTTTCGTTAAGGAAGACTTGTACTTTACCTTTTACTACTGTAAAGATGACATTTGCTTCTGGGTGGTTGTGTTTTTCAACTTGTTCACCAGCTTTGCCGCCTTTTTTTACGATTACATAGTTAGGACCTTGGAATAATAAACCTAATTCTTGA
>JAGZGB010000031.1 GCA_018367495.1 Veillonella sp.
ATTGCGTTCAGTGAAGATGAATTTCGCCATTTTAGGGTTCCATCTTCTAGTCTGATGACCAAAGTGTACACCAGCCTCTAATAATTGTTTCATTGATACTACTGCCATCGTGGCACCTCCTGTTAATTAACCTCCGCCGCTTCATCCTTCGGGTCACCCAAAATTAGGCACAGTACCGAAGTCCACTAACGTGCATATTTTTCATACTTGATAATTTTAACAAAAATTTATGGTAAAAGCAAGCAAGGAGTGAGGAATTCTTAAAGAATTCCTCACTCCTTAAATTTACCAAATTTATAGAGCTAACTATAATATCCTGCTATCTACTATTACTATATACTATTTATATATCTCTAATATATAAATAGTAATATTAGTTATTTCGAATGGCTTCAATCATATGTGCTCGATCATCAGCCCCAAAGACTGCAGACCCAGCAACTAAAACTGTGGCGCCAGCCCTTTTTATAGGTACACATGTAATATCATTGATACCACCATCAACTTCTATTACAGCTGTTGTATTATCTACTTCTTCTAATAGTAATTTTGCTTGTTTAACCTTTTTAATGGCATTTGGTATAAAGGATTGCCCACCAAATCCAGGATTTACAGACATAATTAAAATCATATCAATATCTGCTGCAACATCTTCAAGGAAGGATACTGGGGTTCCTGGGTTAAGAGCCACACCAGCTTTCATACCACATTGTTTAATATGTTGAATCAAACGATGCATATGAGGTACTGTTTCTTGATGGAATGTAAAATACTCTACACCAATCTTTGCAAATTCTTCTACATAGTCACCAGGATTTGTAACCATTAAGTGAACATCAAATGGTAATTGTGTATAAGGACGGATTGCTTTCACAATAGGTGCACCAAATGTTAGGTTTGGTACAAAATGACCATCCATAATATCAATATGCAATAAATCAGCTCCAGCTAATTCAATAGATTTTATTTCTTCGCTTAATGTTGCAAAATTTGCAGACAGCATAGATGGTGCAATTTTAATCATTTTAAAACCTCTTTCGTTGACTTTCTATGTCATTACGTATAGACATATATGCATCATATCGTCCTTGATGAATATGGCCTGCATCTAAAGCATCTTTTATGCCACAAATAGGTTCATGTTCATGATAACAAGGATTAAATTTACATGTATCAACATAATTACTAAATTCAGGGAATAACGTAGGTAACCGTTCTAATGAAACATCGTTAAACTCAATCGCACTAAATCCTGGTGTATCCATAATAAAAGAATCTGAATCCAAACTATATAAAGAAGCATGACGGGTAGTATGTTTACCACGCTTTATTTTGTCACTAACCTCACCCGTTTGGAATGCAAACTTAGGATCAACAGCATTTAATAGACTACTTTTACCAACACCAGAAGGACCTGCAAAGGCAGTTACCTTATGCTCTAACACATGACGTAACTCATCAATACCTGTCATATTATATGTAGATGTCATCAATACTTCATAACCAATAGATTTATAAAGCTTTACTATGGCTTCTGTATCTGGACCCATCAAATCACATTTGTTAATACATAATACAATCGGGATATCTGCATGTTCAATCATGACAAGCATTTTATTTAGTAAAAGCTCATTAATATCTGGTTCATGAGCAGCTACAACCAATACAACTTGATCAATATTAGCTACCGCAGGTCTAACCATGGCATTATGACGATCGAAAATGGACTCAACGAATCCATCTTCCGAAATCGTAACACGATCACCAACGAGTAAACTATAACGTCCCTTTTTTAGTCGTCCTCGTACTTTACATTCATGAATAGTACTTGTGTCATCTTGTACGTAAAAATAACCATTCATATTTTTGACAACAATACCTGTAATCATAATTCCCCTATAATGCAGTTTCTTGTACTAATGCACCATTGAGGTAAACCTCAATACGAACATTACCTACACCAGACACTTTTTTAACAATACGATCCCCAGGTTTATTTGTATCATCGTAAATAACAGCAGAACCTTCATTATCTTTTACAACAATCTTAAGCTCTTGATTTTTAGAGCCCGGTGGAACTGTAATGTCTACTGTACCAGTTGTTTTATTACCGCTACTATCTGATTTTTTATCAGATTTCTTCTTATCATCTTTATATTCGGTAGTTAAATTTACAGTAGAGCCTTCATCAACTTCGTCCCCGGCTTTAATGCTTTGCTCTGTTACTATAGATTTTTCATCTACAGAACCAGCAACTTGATTAACACCAAGATGAGCACTACTCAATGTATCACGAGCATCTTTTAACGTCAAACCAATAACATTTGGCATTTGAATTTTCTTAGCTTTTGCTTTATTTACAACAAGATCGATAGTAGTTCCCTTGGAAACTTTAGAATCACCAGATGGACTTTGAGCAATGATAACGCCATCAGGCTTATTATCAACGGATTGTTGAGTTACTTTTCCTACAACTAACCCCACATCTTTAAGTCGTTGTCGCGCTTGCTCTACAGTTAATCCAGATAAATCCGGCACTGTAATATCACCAACACCTCTAGAAACAACAAGATGTATTGTACGTTGTTCTTTTACCTTTTCCCCAGCACCTGGAGTCTGTGAAATAACTTGACCCGCTGGTACATCAGGATTAGTAACTTCACTTGTAGATACGCGCAAATGCTTGTCTTCTAAAATATTTTTAGCTACAGATACTTGCTTACCCACAACATTAGGTACGTCTACCGTAGTATTACTCCAAAAATTACCATAACTCAAAAAAGCACCTAAAAAGGCTACTAAAAAAATCACCGCTGCACCAAGAACAATATATTTTTGTGGAATAGATGCTATTTTACTTAACATACTCTTCTTTTTACTCTCATCTTCTTGCTCTTCTTGAATGGTGCTGAAATCCTCCATTGCTTCAGGGTCTACAGCTGGAATCATTTGTGTTGCAAAATCGTATGGTTCATGACGTTGTGTTTTTCCCATTGTAAAACCTTGGGATAATCGTAAGTCACTAATCATATCAGAAATAGAATCAAATCGATCCGCAGGATTTTTCGACAGGGCCTTCATTACAACAGCTTCTAGAAGCGGTGGAATTGACGGATTATATCGAGTAGGAGGAGCTACTTTTTCACGTACATGTTTTAATGCAACTGCAATTGGTGTTTCACCTTCAAAAGGAACTCTTCCAGTAAGCATCTCATATAAAACAACCCCTAAAGAGTAAATATCAGTATTACCATCAACTGGTTTACCACTAGCTTGTTCAGGTGATAAATAATGGGCTGATCCCAAAATGGAATTCGTATACATCACTGTATTAGTTGCATTCATAGCTCGAGCAATACCAAAGTCAGTTACTTTTACACGACCAGTACGTGTGATAATCACATTATGTGGTTTAATATCACAATGTACTATACCCATTGTATGTGCGTGTTCTAAGCCCTCAGCAATAGCAATAGTGAACTTTACAGCCTCATCTATGGATAGTCTGCCATGACGAGTAATGTATTCTTTTAGTGTTTCACCATCTACATATTCCATAATGATATAGTGTAAGTCTTGATCAAACCCTACGTCATACATATTTACAATATTAGGATGATTTAGTTTACCTGCCGCTTGTGCTTCTCGTTTGAACCGCGTAACAAACTCATCATCATTTGCAAAGTTAGCATGCAATACTTTAATTGCTACTTGTCTACCTAGTAAGGTATCTTCTCCAAGATATACGTCAGCCATCCCGCCAACACCAATTTTATCAACAATTCGGTAGCGGTTATCTAGAAGTATACCTTTTATATTCATAGTACTCATTATTTCTCCATTTCTAGATTAGATTGTTCCTACCACAATGGTCACATTATCTCCTGCTCCCACATCATATACGGATTCCATTAATGATTCTACAACTTTCATATCATCATCAGTAGATTGTAATGCACTAGCAATAACATCATCTGATACATAACCGCATAATCCATCAGTGCAAAGTAAAATACGATCACCTGGAAGAATAGATTCTACACCACTATCTACCTCTAAAGTATCATCAACACCGACTGCACGGGTTAATAAGTTTCTTTGAGGATGATTTAGCATTTCATCCTTAGTAATCTCTCCAGCAGCTAATAATTCTTGTACCATAGAATGATCTGTAGTAATTTGTCGTAAAAGACCATCTCTATATACATACAAACGACTATCCCCAACACTTGCCCAGTATAATTGATTACCATTAATAGCCGTAACAACAGCAGTGGTCCCCATACCCGCAAGACGCTCTTCATGAGCTACGCGATTGACTATACGTTCATTTGCATGAATAATAGCATCACACAAGTCTTGTTGACCAACCGTTTCAAGAGAGGTCAAATACTCTTTTATTTCATCGACCGCATAGGTACTAGCGATTTCACCACCACTATAACCACCCATGCCATCAGTGACAGCACAAATAGGACCGTCTATAAAAAATCGATCTTCATTGCGCTGACGCACAAGTCCAATTTTACTTAAACCAACAAAATTATTCATGATTCTCCTTTTCCCGACCATGAGCGGCTTTTAACTGCCCACATGCGGCTTGGATGGCATCGCCCATCTCTTTACGTACTGTTACCGATACGCCATAAGAAGCAACAATGTCTTTAAATGTATTCATATTCGTAATAGATGGTTTATATAATTCTATATGTTCGTTGCCATTAACAGGTATTAAGTTAACATGGCAATTTGGAAAATCTTTACAGATTTTCCCCAATGCATGAGCCTCTTCCATGGATGCGTTCACCGAATCTATAAGAATATACTCAAAGGTGATACGACGTTGAGTCCTATCATAATAATATTTTACCGCATCTAAGACTTCCGTCAATTCATAACGAGCCCCAACAGGCATAATACTACGACGCACTTCATTATTTGTAGCATGTAACGAAAGTGCTAATGTTATAGGTAACCCTTCATCAGCCAATTTATAGATGTTAGGAACCCACCCACAAGTAGAAATGGTCATCTTACGATAACTAATATTACAAATCATAGGATCATGTAATAGCTGCAGTGACTGAAGAACATTATCATAGTTTTGTAATGGTTCACCTGCCCCCATAACTACAACAGAGTGGATTTGCTCTTTTGTAAGAGCTCCGAAAATAACGACTTGTCCAATGATTTCAGACACTGTTAAATCACGATATAAACCACCCTGTGTAGAGGCACAGAATACACAGCCCATGGCACAGCCAACTTGAGAAGAAACACATACAGAGTATCCATAATGTTGCTCCATTAAAACGGCTTCTACCCGGCTTTGATCAGTCATCTCAACAAGGATTTTACGAGTCTTCCCATCTGGAGATATAGACTCAGCAATTAATGTTGGTAAAGAAATAACACAGTTATCACTTAACCATTGACGCAACTCTTTAGGAAACTGCGTCATCTCTTCAAAATCAAATATATATCTATGATAAATATAGTCTATCAACTGTTTCGCTCGAAACTTTTGTATATTATGGGTCTTAAAGATAGATTGTAACTCTTCTAAAGACTTACCCAATAATTCTATCATGGTACTCCATTTCCATTATTATGCTATGCGTTTTATGCGCGACATAAAGAATCCATCCATCTGATCTCTTGGTGGGTATGTTGTAATCATACCATCTACAGCTTGTGGCAACCCATCAAACGATACAGGATCAACAACAAAGTTCTTATGGTTTGCTAAAAATTTTTCTAGCACATCCTCATTTTCCCCACTGTTAATCGTACATGTAGAATATACTAAATAGCCATTAACTTTAACCATTTCAGCAGCTTTTTCTAATATTTCAAGCTGTAATGGAGGCAACTCGGTAAGTAAAGATTCTGTTTTACGCCAACGCATATCCAATTTTTTTTGTAATATGCCAAGTCCAGAACACGGTGCATCTACTAAGACGCGATCGAATTGTTCTTTCCAATTATCGGGTAAATAACGACTATCTTGTAGCTTAGTTGAAACTATGGATACTCCAAGTCGTTCAGCATTTTGATTCATAAGCTCTAATTTATGATCGTATATATCACAACTCATAATAGTACCCGTATTATTCATGAGACTTGCCATATGCATAGACTTACCACCTGGTGCAGCACAACAATCTAATATGCGCTCTCCTGGCTGAGGATCAACTACATGAGCAACTAACATAGAGGCTTTATCCATGAAGGTAATATGACCTTCCATAACAGGTTTTGCTTTTTCCAAGTGCCCTTGATGTGCATCAATATAAACTACTTCTGGAATATCATTGTCCTGTTCAACAGTCCAACCTAAATCTCGCAGTTCTTTTAAACAATCCTCAATAGATACTTTTACAGTATTTATACGTGCTGTCAACCGAGGTTGTTCATTAAACCAAGCACAAAGATCTATAGTCTTATCCTTCCCCATTTCATTCATCCATAAATTAACTAACCATAAAGGTTGATTATAAATGAAAGAAATTTCTTCAGCCTCAGACTTGGCAAGTTCACCAATAGAAATACTATCACTTTCACGTAATACTGAACGTAATACGGCATTTACAAAACCAGATAATCCTCTAGTTAACTTTTTTGCAAGTTTTACAGATTCATTGACCGCTGCACTTTCAGGGACTTTATCCATATAGATAATTTGATAAATGCCAAGTCTAAGAATTTCTACAACCATGGACGATAATTTCTTTAATGGTCTTTTCGCGAAATGAACAATAATGGCATCTAAATAATTTTTTCTACGGATGACACCATAGACCAACTCCGTGAAAAATCTTCGATCTAAATCGGATAAATGATATTTTTGTAAATACTCTTGTAACTTGATATTGGCATAAGCACCATTACGATTAATATCACTCAAAGTTTTCACTGCGAGCAATCGAATATTAAGTTGTTGATTCGTTTTAACTTCAGTCATCGTTTTTCCTACCAATTAATTGTTCAACTGCTGCTCGAACACGTTCAGGATCTACTGTAGTATTGCAACAAGGCCCATTAGGTCTTTCATTTAAAACACCAATGACAGGTATGGGAAATACATCAGCCATGCCACTTGCTAAATCACGTTCACAAGCAATAGCTACAATAGCCTTTGGTCGTGCTTCCTTTACCTTCATTCGCGCTAAGGTACCTCCAGTGACTACTATGAATTGGCATCCATAGTCTTTAGCCACTTGTAATAAGCTACCAACTTGACACCGACCACACTGCTTACAATTATAAACGTCATGTGTTACCTTATGAACACATGAACTTTCTTGTAAACAATGAGGTGTTAATAACAATATACGTTCTGGATCAACTGTATACATATCAAGCATCACTAGATGATTAATCAAGTCAATCATAGACTGACGCAATTGATCCTTAGTAACCCCTCTCACTTTACCAATCAATAGGGATAGTGGAAACAGTCCATATATAAACTGGTTAGCAAGCCTTAAAACAATAGGATGTAACCGTAGTATACCGAAACTAGCAATAATCAAGGATGCGCACAATAACCATATAACACAAATGCATACAGAAAAAATCACTGTACTTATTATGGGTGCAATAGGATGTAATTGTGAAAGTCCAGGCTCTAATATATACATTAGAAATCCCATAATCACAGTAATTATGGCACATGTAATTGATGATAATATCAGGTATAACGGATACGTTTCGTACTGCTTATATTGAGTCTCCAAAAACGATACCTTCCTTTATCTGATGTCCATTAATAAAATCAATAGCAGAAATGCGTTTTTTATTTTCTGGTTGGACTTCTGTCAATAGAATTATATTTCCATCACCACAAAAAACACCTAACCCGGCTATTTTAGATACGATTGTACCAGGTATAGTTGTGGCTGATATAGCAATTGGTACATGTTTACCATGGATATCTATTAAACCGTGAGTCGAATCACTTGGAACCACTTCACCAGACCATACTTTTAAACGTTTTCCATTAAGATACGTATAACATCCAGGAGCTGGATTAAGACCTCTAATAAGATTTACAATTTCATGGGCTGACTTAGACCAGTCAATCTGACCCATTTCCTTTGTAATCTTAGCAGTATGTGTAGCCATTGTACTATCTTGTGGCGTAGCCACAATTTCTCCATTAATCCACCGAGTTAATACTGGAACGATTGTTTTTCCCCCTAGTAATGCCATACGTTCAAATAGTTCCCCTGTTGTTTCACCACACATAATATCAGTCTCAACTATGTCAATAATATCGCCTGTATCAAGGCCATCATCCATATGCATAATTGTAACACCTGTCTTAGTATCACCATTTAATATGGCATAATGAATTGGTGCAGCACCTCTATACTTAGGTAAAATAGATGCATGTACGTTAATACATCCATATTGTGGTAAACGAATAAGCCATGGCGGCAAAATTTTACCGTATGCAATAACTACTACTACATCGGGATTTAGATTTTCAAGTTCTGCTTGTACTTGTTCATCACGTAATGTTACCGGTTGGAATACAGGTAAATTATGTTTTAAAGCTGCCACTTTTACAGGTGGCATTTGAACTTGTTTACCGCGACCTTTTTGTTTATCTGGCTGACAGTATACACCAACAATAGAGTGACCAGCCTTTATTAATGCTTCCAAAGTAGGAACCGAAAAGTCAGGCGTCCCCATAAATACGACGCGCAATTGTTTTTGATTAGACAATTTCTTTCTCCTCTGGGTGATCAGTAATCAATCGTAAGTTAGTTGCTTTTTCAATAAACAAATGACCTTCTAAATGATCAATCTCATGTTGAAAAATGCGCGCTAAAAATCCTTCAGCTTTAATTGTTACCTTTTTATTATGAGGGTCTATACCTTTAACGGTAATTTTGTCGAATCTTTCCACATCGCCAAAATACCCTGGTACACTTAAACAACCCTCTGGTCCCACTTGAGATCCCTCAGCATGTGTAATTTCAGGATTAATTAATGCAATGAGACCACTACCGGCATGATCATCTACGACGATAATTCGTTTTGACACCGCTACTTGAGGTGCAGCAAGTCCAACACCCTCAGTCTCATACATTGTTTCCGCCATATCATCGATAAGGGCTCTAAGTTTTTTATTCACATGTTCTACAGGTTCTGCAATTTGTTTTAAAACGGGATGACCTGCTTTTACAACATCTAATACTGCCATTTATACTCCTATACTAAACAGGATCTACATCAATCAAAAGTCCTTCTTGTGTGAAAATCCATGAATTATATATATATTCTTTTAAATTTGATAAATTAGTACCGCGAATCATAATTGCTAAGCGATACATATCCCGTATCTTTTTGATACTCGCTTCATAAGGTCCATTAATGAGGATATCAGTATCACCTTTATGAGCCTCTAAGTCGCTTACAATACGATTAGCAGTGGCGTCTAAGGTTTCCATGTTTTGATGACGCACTACCATATGAATCATCTCTCTAAACGGAGGATATCCTAGGGCTTTACGATTTTGAATTTCTTCATTGTAAAAACCTACATAGTCATGAGCCTTACTCTTTATTATAGCATAATTTAAAGGATTATATGTTTGTATTACTACACTGCCAGTTTTATCACCTCGGCCGGCCCTACCAGATGTCTGGGTAAGTAAGTCAAAAGTTCGTTCAGATGCAGTGTAGACAGGAATATTTAAAACTGAATCGGCTGTTAAAATACCAACAGCCGTTACATCTTTAAAGTCATGCCCCTTTGATACCATTTGAGTTCCCAACAAGATATCATATTTATGAACTCCAAAGTCATGTAAAATATCTTCTGCTAATTGTTTGTTTTTCGTTACATCTTGATCTAGGCGTGCTATACGAGCAGACTTAAAGTGTCGTCGTAACTCTTCTTCCACCTTTTGTGTACCTGATCCAAAGAACTTAATACGTTTACTATTACAATTAGGACATATAGTAGGAATTAATTCATGATGTTCACAATAATGACAACGTAATTCTTCACCCGCTTGGTGATATACCATAGCCACATCACAATGAGGACACATAATAGATTCCCCGCAATCTCTACACATAACAAATGTATTATACCCACGTCTATTTAAAAGAATAATCATTTGATTATGGTCATTCAATGTTTTTTGGATTAAGCTACTCATAGCATCAGAAAAAACAGAATAGTTACCATGAAGAATTTCTTCCTTCATATCAACAATAGTTACTTTTGGCATTGGTTGTTCAAAAATTCGATGTGGTAGTTCAAGCAAATGATACTCCCCTTGCTTAGCTTTATAATAGGAAGTAACAGATGGTGTTGCAGAACCTAGTATTACAGGGCAACTATGTGCTTCCCCACGCCATAATGCAACATTTCTAGCATGGTAACGAACCATATCCTCTTGCTTATAAGACGTATCATGCTCTTCATCGACTACAATAAGCCCAATATCTTCAGCTGGAGCAAATACTGCTGATCGTGCACCAATAATAATATGACTGTCCTTACGACGTAAACGCTCCCAGTTATTATTGCGTTGTTGTACCGTTAATTTGCTATGAAAGACAACGACTTCATCACCAAATGTTTCTACAAAGCGCCGTACAATTTGATCGGTAAGAATAATTTCAGGAACCAGAATAATAGCAGTCTTATCTTGGCTAATACATTTTGCTGTAGCTTTTAAATACAGCTGAGTTTTACCACTACCTGTTACACCATGCAACAAAAAAGTTTTATGCTGATGTGTATTCATCACCTCTTGTATGGGTTTATACACAGCTTGTTGGGCATCAGTTAATGGTATATTTACTTCTTCTGTAAATAGTTCATCAAAAGAGGTTTTTGTAGCTTTAAATCTTGCTTCAATACTAATCCCCTTAGCTTCACTAACTTGTTTAATTACCATTCGTGAAAAACCTTTAGCCAATAATATAGCTTTTGATGCGCCCCCTACGTCAAGTAAATATTTTGCCAATTCTCGTTGTTTCTTTTTTCGCTCACTAAATTGTTTTACGGTGAAAGCAGGCGTAACGACAAGCCATTCTTCCTTAGGAGCCTCGTAAGATTTTAAAGTTTTATTAACTGTAAACAAGCGTAATGCATCGCCATAAGAAAATAAATAATATTCATTTAACCGACGAGCAGTGTCCATCATTTCAGGTGTAAACCAAGGTTCATTATCTAATACTTGAACTATATTTCGCAAAGTGAAATCTGGGGGTTCCAATAATTCTTCATAACCAATCAGAATCCCCTCTTCACGACTATTGCCTAACGGAATAAGTACACGTGTACCAGGTAAGACATTACCAAACTTTTCAGGCATTAAGTAGCTTAATGGTTTATGAAGTTGTTTAGCCGGTCTATTAATTATAACTTTTGCGACACGCATACTATATCCTTTCATTTACTATAAAAGGTCTCAGTAGAAATTCTACTAAGACCTTTTGTATTATAAGCCAGCTTCAGCTTTTAAAATTTCTGCTTTGTCAGTACGTTCCCAAGGTAAATCTACATCAGTTCTACCAAAATGACCATATGCTGCAGTTTTGCGATAATGAGGTTTTAACAAATCAAGCATTTCAATAATACCTGCTGGACGAAGGTCGAAATGTTTCTTAACGAGTTCTTGAATTTTAGTTTCCTCAATCTTACCTGTACCAAAAGTATCAACTAAGATAGATACAGGTTTCGCAACACCAATAGCATAGGCTACTTGCACTTCACATTTATCTGCTAAACCTGCAGCAACAACATTTTTAGCTACATAACGAGCTGCATATGCTGCAGATCTGTCAACTTTGGATGGATCTTTACCAGAAAAAGCACCGCCGCCATGACGAGCCATCCCGCCATAAGTATCTACAATGATTTTGCGACCAGTTAAACCAGCATCACCATGAGGGCCACCGATTACGAAACGGCCAGTTGGGTTAATGAAATATTTTGTATTTTCATCAACAAATTCAGCAGGCAATGCTGCATCGATAACAAAGCGTTTCAAGTCTGCTTTAATTTGTTCTTGCGTAACTTCAGGGCTATGTTGTGTAGAGATAACAATTGTATCAATACGTTTTGGTTTACCATCAACATATTCAACAGTAACTTGAGTTTTACCATCTGGGCGAAGGTAAGTTAAAGTGCCATCTTTACGAACTTCAGTAAGACGACGGGATAAACGATGAGCCAAAGAAATAGGCATAGGCATAAGTTCAGGTGTTTCATTAGTTGCATAACCAAACATCATACCTTGGTCACCAGCACCAATTTTATCTAGTACTTCACCATTACCGTCTTTTGATTCAAGTGCTTCATCAACCCCCATAGCGATATCAGCAGACTGTTCATCGATAGAAACTAGTACACCACAAGTATCGCAGTCAAAACCAAATTTAGCACGTGTATAGCCAATATCTCTAATAGTATCACGTACAATACGAGGAATATCCACATATGTATTTGTAGAGATTTCACCTACTACATGCACTAGACCGGTAGTAACTAAAGTTTCACAAGCAACACGAGCAGTCGTATCTTTTTCAATAATTGCATCCAAAACAGCATCAGAAATTTGGTCAGCTATTTTATCTGGATGGCCTTCAGTAACAGATTCAGAAGTAAAAAACATATGTTTTTCAGCCATTTATTTAATCCTCCTAATACAAAAAAAAGCCTCTCATGTACTCATGAGAGACCCTCCCATCTAACGACATTTGTCATAGGAATTAGCACCTTTTCCTCTTGGAATGGTTGCTGTAGCTTCACAGGGCCTATCCCTCCACTACTCTTGATGAGTTACAAAAACATTATAGTGTATTTACATTGATAAAGCAAGTCATTATTATATTTCTTTCACTTTTAATAAAATCAAATCATATTTAATCTTATTAATATCAGTATAAAATTTACAATACTTGTAATGTAAAATATTAACATGAATTGAAATTATTTATTTTTTACTAATTCTACAACTTCTTTCATAATATTATGAGCTAGTTCAGATTTTTTCATGTTAGGCATTTCTTTTGGCTCCTTATGAGGATATAAGAAGTAGCCTTCATTTGTATCTACATTAAAGCCTGCATTAGATTTACTAACATCGTTTGCTACAAGCATATCTAAATTCTTTCGAACCACTTTATCTTGACCATATTTAATAATATGTTCAGTTTCTGCAGCAAAGCCCACAAGTATTTGATGCTGCTTCTTCTTGCCTAAACCTTGTAGAATATCTGGGTTTTTAACAAGTTCTAATGTCATAGCCTCCATTTTTTTGATTTTTTGTTCTGCCTTATGAAGAACTCTAAAATCAGACACTGCTGCGGCCATAATAACAACATCTACCTCATCATATCGAGATTCCACAGCATGTTGCATAGATAAAGCAGAATCAACAGGAATAAAATTTACTCCACTTGGTACATGTAAGGATGTAGGAGCACTCACTAGAATTACATTAGCACCCATTTGTGCCGCTTGTTCAGCAATAGCATACCCCATCTTACCGCTAGATCTATTACCAATATAACGAACAGGATCGATATTCTCTTGCGTACCACCAGCTGTAACAAGTACTGTAGTACCTTCTAGCTCATTAGAACTACACATTTGAGCTTCAAGCCATTCTACAATAGCCTCAGGCTCTGGTAAGCGTCCAACACCAGTAACACCACAAGCAAGCCATCCTTCAGCCGGTTCCATAATATGATAACCTAAACTCTGTAATCCTTCTAAATTTCGTTGTGTAATAGGATTTCTATACATTTCTGTATTCATAGCAGGACAGAGATATTTAGGTGCTGTAGTAGCCATTATCGTTGTTGTTAGCATATCATCTGCAATACCTGCATATATTTTGCCAATTACATTGGCTGTTGCTGGTACAACCACATATGCATCTGCCCAGGTTGCTAATGCAATATGCTCCACATCCCATTGATGTACTTGTTCAAACATGTCGATAGCTACAGGATATCCACTAATTTCACCAAATGTTAGAGGTGAAGCTATATGAGTAGAATTTTGGGTCATAACAACCTTCACTTCAGCACCTTTTTTACGAAGTCTGCTAACTACTTCAATTGCCTTATATGCAGCAATACCTGCGGATACAGCGACAATGATATGTTTTCCTCGCATTTTCTTCTCCTTTTAAAAATTCCTTGTATCTAGGATACAAGGAATTTTTGTTCTTATTTAATGCCTTCTTTAGTGCGTTTATAAGTCACTTCACCTTCAGCAATTTCATAGAATGCCAAGGATACAGGCTTGTCAGTTGGATGTGTAGATTCAGCTAAACAAGACTCACCATCTGTTAATTCTCGAGCGCGTTTAGCTGCTAATGTTACCAAAGTATATTTGCTATCAACTTGTTTTTCCAATGTTTTTAATGGAGGTTTTACCATCATACTATCACTTCTCCTTAGACTCTTGATATTGTTTATAAATAAATTGAATTTGTTCTTTATTACGACTTATTTTACACGCTTCAGCTCGTAAAATAGAAGCAACCTTCTCCGATGCCTCTGCTAAATCATCATTAACAACTATATAGTCATATCGATGAGCTAATGCCAATTCAGAGCAAGCTAATGACAACCGTTTGTCTATAACCTCTTTTGCATCTGTACCACGATTATGTAATCGCTCAGACAATTCAGTTAAAGACGGTGGCACTATATAAATAAATACAGCATCACTAAAACGTTCTTTTACTTGCATTGCACCTTGAATATCAATCTCTAACAGTACACTTTTACCATCATCTAATAAATTCATTACATGTTGTTTTGGTGTACCATAGTAATTATCATATACCTTTGCATATTCTAAAAATGCCTCTTCACTTAATAAAGTCTCAAACTCTTCTTTAGAGCGAAAGAAATAGTTAACCCCTTCCACTTCACCAACACGTGGTGCCCGTGTAGTCATAGACACGGAATAAACTAAATTGGGCATTTCCTTTCGAATATTCGCACAAATCGTACCTTTACCTGCGCCAGATGGCCCGGATATAACGATTAATAATCCTCTGTCTGACATATGTACTCCTATGATTCTACTGTATCTTCGTCTACATCATATTGCACAAGTCGATGTGCTACGGTTTCTGGTTGAATTGCAGATAATACAATTTGACCACTATCCATAACTAATACAGCACGAGTCTTACGACCATATGTAGCATCAATAAGCAGGCCCTTATCACGTGCATCTTGAACCATGCGTTTAATTGGTGCAGATTCAGGACTAATAATAGCCATAACACGATTAGCAGATACCATATTACCAAAGCCTATATTCAATAATTGAATACTCATTTATGGACCTCCTATTACTCTACATTCTGTACTTGTTCTCTAATTTTTTCTAACTCACATTTCAGTTGAACCACAAATTCTGTAATACTTGAATCCATAGCTTTGGAACCGATTGTATTTACTTCACGATTCATTTCTTGCAAAATAAAATCCACCTTACGTCCAATGGAATTCTCATCTACAAGTGTGTTTTTTAATTGTACCACATGTGAGGTAAATCGGACAATCTCTTCCGTAATATCAGTCTTATCAGCCAATAAAGCAATTTCCTGCAAAAAACGATCTTCACTTATACTAGCATCCAAAGAAACTAAGTATTCTTGGATTTTACCTTTTATATGCTCACGATAGGACTCTACAGCCCCCGCCTTATTCTCATCAATATTTTTGATGATTTCTTCTAATGTAGTGATACGCTCCAATAAATCCTGTTTAATATGTTGACCTTCTACGGTTCTCATAGCAATCAATGCATCTAATGCGAAACTTGTAGATTCCTTCACTATATCTGAAAGCACTTCTTCTGCAATTGGTGTATCTTGCTGCTGAATCCAATCATTAGAGATAGAATTGACCGCTTGTAAAGGAACCTTTTTCGGATCATCATAAAATTCTTCTTGAACAAGCAATTCTTGTATCTGCTTTCTCAATGCACTATTTATTGTAAAAGTTTTAAGTCTCTCCCCTGCATCCTGAATAGAAACAGATACTTCAACCTTACCTCGAGCAATTCGTTCTTGTACCAATCCTCGAATAATACTTTCAAAAGGATTTATTTGCTTTGGACTACGTATAAATAAATCCAAAAATCGCGCATTTACGGACTTAATTTCTACCGTACAGGTAATGCCATCTTTGGTTGCCGTGCCAGAACCAAAACCGGTCATACTTTTCATGTAATATCCTCCTTAGCAGTTTTTATTATTGTACCACGAATTATACATTCCGTGTTTAAATACTGAGAATTATATGTACATTATGTTATACTAAACTATACTTCTAAATAGAAATGAAAGGAGTACCATGAATTTAGACGGACTTACCATGTCTGTTCTCGCTAAAGAACTAAACGAGCGATTACAAACGGGTCAAATACAAAAATTATATCAAATAGATAAAACCACATTACTATTTAAGATTCGTGCACTTAACGATGACCAAAACTTTATTATCACTGTTGGTGCAACCCCTGCGATGTATCTCAGTAAACCACTCCAAGACTTACCAAAGGAACCTAGCTCTTTATGTATGTTTCTTCGCAAACATATTGAAGGTAGCCGTATTGTAAAGGTTGGACAAATCAATGGTGACCGAATCATGTGTATCCAAACGGATAAGCTTGAAATGGATGGTTCTATTACGAGTACATTTATCTATGTGGAACTAATGGGCAAGTATTCAAACTGTATCTTTGTTCAAGATGGAGTTATTCTAGAATCATTAATTCATGTATCACCTTTAATGAATCGTGAACGTTCTATAAGTCCTAAACTACACTATGAATTACCACCCAATGCTAATCGTGTAAGTTTAATGGATTTTGATTATAACCAAATCAAAAATTTACTTATCTCCTTCGGTGATGGCACTGTACAACAATCTATACGTGCCATCTTTAACGGTTTTGGTAAACCTTTGTTGGATGAAGTATTATTGACTTCAAATCTTAGTGGTAATGAAATCATAAGTGACTTAATTCCCACGCAAGTTGATGCCTTAGCTAAGGCGTTATATGAGTTAAAAATTAAGCTCAATGAAAGTAATGGTTTGCTTACTTTAATTAATGATAATAATAAAAAAGCACACGCCACTTTTATCCTACAAAATTATAAAGTACTTAAAGAATATAGTACGATTTCAGAAGCCTTAGAAGAATCGATTCATAATACAAAATCTATTCACACTGCAGATAAAGAACTAGAAAAGATCTTAACAGCAGCCATAAAAAAAGAAGAAGGTCGTCATCAAAAGATTAAAGATGAATTAGATGACACCAATAAAATGGATACATATAAACTATATGGTGATATCTTAATGATTAATGCTCACTTACAAGTTCAATATGAACCTTCTATCCAATTACCAAATCTTCTTTCTGAAGATGGAGAATTATTAACAATTCCTCTAAAGCCAAATCTTACAATTGTAGAAAACGGTCAATGGTATTATAAACTCTATACTAAATTAAAAAATCGTATGGTCAGTGGTGAATATCAACTTAATGCTAGTACTACAAAACTGGAATATCTCAAATCGATTTTGTATAGTATTTCACTAGCTTCCACCCGCGAAAGCTTAGAAGAAATTCGTAAAGAATGTATGGATGCTGGCATCATAAAAAAATCTAAAAAACCTCTCTCTTATAAGTTAGGTAAATCAAACTACATTCATTTAACCATTGATGAAGGTGAAATATTTATTGGCCGTAACAATCAACAAAATGAATATTTGACTCATCGATTTGCCAAACCAACAGATATTTGGTTCCATACACAAGATATTCAAGGTTCCCATCTCATATTAAGACTTAATGTAGAGCCTGATGATATAATTCTATCTAAAGTTGCTCAATACGCAGCCTACTTTAGTAAGGCACGTGAAACTAGCAAAGTACCTGTAGATTATACATATATTAAAAATATCAAAAAGCCACCTGGGTCTCCTCTAGGATTCGTTATTTTTAATACTCATCAAACGATGATTGTAGAACCTAAAAAACCAGCTAATTATAAGGAATAAAAAAGAAGCGAAGGATTTCCTTCGCTTCTTTTATTTATATTATTGGTTTTCTTCTGTACGTTGTTCAGTTTGTTTCAAACTTTCACGATTTTGACGTAAGCTTTCTAATGTTTTCTCTAAGTTATTTTCCACATATTTAAGAACATCGCCAGCATATTGAATAGAGCTAGATTTCAATTCTTCAGAGGATTGGTTAGCTGCATTGATAATTTGATTAGCTTGTTCTTGAGCTTGTTTAACAAGTTCACTTTCAGCAGTTAATTTAGCAATGTAATCTTTAGCTTGATCAATCAAAGTTTCAGCTTGACGTTGAGCATCAGCTAGTACTTTATCTTTATCAGCTACAATACGACGAGACTCTTCAAGTTCCAATGGTAAGGACTCTTGAATGGAATCAATAATACGCATAATTTCGTCTTCCTCAACCATACGTTTTGTAGTCATAGGAATACGGCTGCTAGATTCAATAAGAACCTCTAAATCTTCTAAT
>JAGZGB010000032.1 GCA_018367495.1 Veillonella sp.
GGCAGATTGTGTGCCACCTTTGAAAGCTGGAAACGGCAGTGTATAGGAAAGCCCGCCCTTATCAGTATGCATATGGACTTCGGTTACAGCATTATATTGGGCATGCCACATAGAATAGTTTAAATTTCTACGCTGCTCAGCATTCATCTCATCAACACGATATAGCAATCTAGCCGCATCACTAACCTCCGCAACACTAGTAGCATTATAGATTCGTTCATTAAGAATACTATCCATCAAATCATTCTTATAAAAATCAGCACTAGAATGCTTAGATTTTGCATTATACCCAGGCAACTCATTAGCATTGCTACAACCACTCAAACACAACACAGCAATCAGACCACCGAATAACAAAGATTTTCTAAACATAAACTCTCCTCAATACTCACTAACTATATTTTGTATATTGTAATGTACTTATATAGTAATAAAATGATAACAAAAGAGGTTCCTACTATCACAGAAATGATAAGAGAAACCTCTTTATTATTATCCTATTTCAATGTTTCTGGAACTTTGCCATTAAGCCATGCTGGTTTTTTAATATATTCATTTAAATTTTTAAAATCTAAGTATTCTAACATATTACGTAATTGCATATGTGTATATGGAGCTTTCCCATCAATGTACTCGATAGTAATATAATACAAATGCATTTTATCAAAGTAGGCCTGAGATAATACAGATAATTTATTTGGATTATATTGATCAATTAAAAGACCTGGACGTCCATTATTCCATACAGTGGCATATTGTCTAGGTCTATCATCTGGCGCATATGGTGTATATCTAGAGTTCTCAAAATTACTAATAACGCCTTTAAAATTATAAAAATCATCCTTTGGATACACATTCTTAGTTTTATCTACAAATATAATTAAATTTTGATCTCTATAAATTTTTCTATCAAAGCTACCATACTTAACTATATCACTATCCAATTTTGCAGAATTAGGCACCTTATATATTAAATTCGCCCAGCTTTCACTATGACTATAAGCATCTAAACCATCTATACTTTGCATTGATGGCAATACATAATTAGCCATTAAAGACTCTCTAGTAAGGCTTAAATCTGAGGACTTGTTAACTCGTATATACCCAGCAGTATATTCACGGTCTTTTTGACTAGAAAATCTTGTACCAATAAAATATGTTGTCCCTAGCCGTTCATCGCTCGTAATGGCCCAAATACCTTTATCAACCTTTGGATATAGAAACTCACCATTCTTATCATCAGATATGATGTGGTCTGGAGTACTTTGCTGAGCCTTATACAACAGAACACCATTTTCAGTAGATATAATCCCAGACCCTCTATTGTTTTTTCCTTCTTCAAGCTTATACTGACCACCTAAACTACGCTCAGGAGCAGTAAATTTATAACGATTCTTACTATCATGGACTAATACAACAGTAGACTCTTGTTGCTGTCCACCCGTAGTATATATCTCATATGCATTTTCAGGAATGCTTGTATCAGCACCAGGTAAAGGTCGATTCCCCGCTGGGACTTGGACATCTACTGCATGAGTATTTATGGTGAAAGCTAGGGCTAAGAAGGTCATTAGGGAAATAACTTTTATTCTCACAGATAATACTCCTATAAGTGAATATCTATACAGAGAGAGATTAATTAACAAAAAAAACAATATATGTAATAAAATATATCATCCCGCATTGTATTTTACTCATTATATCATGAATAATATATTAGTCTTTTTTATTCATGCGTCTTCGTCTTCTATTCTTCAACTCACTCTTCACATCATATGGATCATCATTTTTCCTAAATAATAATATTAAAATCATAATCAATAATAGCCCTGTCATAACATGCCTCTTAATCTAAATCTATGTAGATAATATTATATGTGTTTTAAAAATTTATTCATCTAGATAAAAATCATCTAATACATAAGTGGTAACAGGTGTAATATAAAGTCTATATTTAATTACTAAGTTAACCAACTCACTACCATCAATCAGCGTAATAGGCTTACCTTCTGATGCCGCTTTACGAGCCTGTTCAGTAAAAAGATTATTAGTAATAAAGACACCATAATCAGCTTGAAATTTACTCATGGCACCAAGGAATTGATTAATTTCAGGCTCTCCAACTTTATTAGAATTATACCTTTTACATTGAATAACAACTCTCGTAGTTCTGAAATCGTCATCATCTCGATGGTATCCATATCCATCAATACCACCATCATTAGAGATATTAACTCCTTTTTCAGTAAACTTAACTCCCATTTTAGTAAGTAAGGCTCTTGCAAATTGTTCAAATTTTGCTGGTGACATATTAGCTATAGCTTGTTGTAACTCGGTTTTAAAATCATCTACTGGATCTTTATCAGCTACAATCTCATCTTCATTTTCCTCTTCCGCTTCAGAAAGGTTATCTTTTTTTA
The DNA here is from genome assembly GCA_018367495.1 of Veillonella sp. The sequence goes on from JAGZGB010000032.1 coordinate 2,421, forward strand.
TTTTTTTCTTTGATCGACTTGCCTCCCAATAAGCCTTAGCTTTATCCCTAATATCAGTCTCCACATCCAATGTCATAATATTAACCGCAAGCCCCTGTTGAGTTAAAGTTATTTGTGGATTATATCGCTCATAAGAAAGTAATTTTACATAGTCTAATTCTTTAATCGCAAAATTAAACTTAAAGTCAAACTTTTTATACTGATTTCCCGTTTTCTTAGAGGTATAAAGCTTTTGTTCAAATTCAGCAATTCGCTCATCTACATCACAGATTCTTTCGCGAATCTCAGCTCTATCTAGTTAACCACCTGCTTCTTGTAGAACCTTTAAAATCGGCTTAATTAAAAATGATATTTGTTGCTCTGAATCTAATGTGTCAAAATACATAATAATTTATTCCTTTTAGTATTTACTATCCAAAATATTATATTTAAAGTTAATCTTAAAAATTAATCTATCATCCGTTCAATACTAAATGCTAAGGATCTAATAGGATTTAACTTTACATCAATAAATATTGAATCTAAATCTGTAATATTATCTGGAATTAAGTTTGCAATAGCAATCTTTATTTGATTTTTTAATTCTTCAGTAAGATGAGTTCCTTCTACTAAAGCTAAGGACTTTAGTCTCTTACTCCATTTAAAGTCACTAGAAAAAACTTGATTATCAATATTCAAATGAAACTCATTTAATAGTAAATCTTTATAAAAATTTGGCTTAATTATATCCTCTAGCTCAGATTCATTACCACCCGGGCCACCAATAAATTTTATATTTTCTTGTGAAATCAAATGTTTATTAACAGCTTTCTCAGTAGCCTCTTTACCAGCACAATCATTATCTATTGCTACCATAACCTTACACATAGACTGATTAAACTCATTTAAATAATGACTCAAATTAGAAGCACTACCCATATGTTTAATAACAAAATGATTATTATTTAATGAACTCTTAATTTTAGGACTTAGAGATGATAATATTTTCCTTAATATAATTTGATCAGTATGACCCTCTACTAATAAAATATTAGATGTATTTTGTAAATTATCTTCAGGCATTACACCAAGAATATCTCTTACATCTTCAATACCATGTGCCACATGAGCTTTCCCCGAATCGACTATAACATTACTCTTCATATTATTACGTTGAACAAAAAGGGGGTTATGTGTTGTAATAATTACTTGACTCGTAATAGAAATTTCATGTATTACCTCAACTAAGCTATGTATCGCTTCAGAGTGTAAATGTGACTCAGGTTCTTCAATTGCAACAATTGATGCACCTTTAAACCCCTTCAAATCTTTTAATATTGCTAATGCTACTAAACTTTTAATTCCTTCCCCTTTATAATTCAAATCCGTTTCAACACCATCGTCTATAAAAAATTTAATATTACGTGACAAGTTATTATTAATATATCGTCGTGTATTAAAATCAATTCTGACTGAATTTAAGTTAGGTAAAAATCTACGTAATGAAGGGTATAATTCAGAAGCAATATCATCAACTACTTCAGATTGTATCTCCTCAATGGTTTGTAGTGCCTCTAAATATTTCTCACTTTTCCTTGCTGAAAATATTCGTTGTCCAACAATATTTTTTAATACCTCCATAGTCATTTCTTCAGTCCTAACAGCTGCTATATAATTAAATTTTAACCGACTTGATATAAATTTTGCTATATTTATACTTTTCTTTTTATAGGAACCACCATGTTGTTTTTTCACTTCAATTTGAGCATCATTTGTATAATCATAAGTTATTTCTATAGGTATTATTCCATTTCCTCTTAATTTTAATTCATTATAAAATTCATCTATTTCAGTATTATCTAATTCAAATTCTAAAATAAAAGTTGATTTTTTTGCACGGCGTTTATCCTTAATATGTAATGGAAAATCACGTTCCCAATTATAATCAAGTTGTCTAGTAAAATAGCGATTATAACGAATACTTTCTTCAGATTCCCCATAATAAAGTAAAGTATCCATTGCAAGCTGTAATGCCTTTAATAGATTAGATTTTCCTTCATTATTTTTACCTACAAGTACCGTAAAATCCTGAAGGATAATATTACTAGTCCTAGTAATACTTCGATAATTGGTTACCGAAAATTTTTTCAATTTCATATTATACTCCATTTATTAAAGTTTTAATCATAAATGATACTCTAAGAATGTACAAAATGATGATATAAGAATGTACATTTTTGATTATATCACCGATACTATAGTTGAAATAATAACAACATTCAATACGTATTCGATATTAACAGTTCATTTACTGGAATATCATTATTACACTTACCAATATTAAGATACATTCTGGAGGCTTATAATTTAGAACCCAATTATAGTTTGCTAGGTCGTGAATTAGGCTGTGATAGACACACCATAAAATCTCATTATGAGAATGGAATGCCGGATCCACATCGTCATAAACCATCTACGATTAATAAATTTTATGACATAATACAGACTTTATTATCTGATGATACACTACAACAGTTCTATTACAAGCGTATTCTATGGCAATACTTGGTAGATACCCATGGACTCACGGCTATTTAACCTACATTTCATAATTATATTTCAAAAATACCAGTGTTTGATTTTATTTTGATAGGAAACATACTATGTCTAGTACGTAGCATACTATTCATTTTAAAACCGCACCAACTGAATAGGGCCAAGTTGATTAGAAAAAAATATTAAATTCTTATTGCATCATGGAACACACATAACTTTTAATATATTGTTGATGACATTAGGCTATTCTCGATACAAATTAGCAAAGGTCACTTTCGATAGAACTACCGAAATCCTACAAGATACTTTGATAGAATTTCTTGAACAATTACAAAGTATTCCTCATGCACTATTAACAGATAATATGAATGCTGTGCTGGTGTAACTAAGACCATCTATTTCTCAATCTACAAGACAAATACCATTTGTACTGCTTGCAAAAGAAAAGGAATCTCTTCCCCCACTACCAACAAAAGTGATAAGAAATTACTACCACATAAATCACCCCAAAAACTAAATTTTTAGTAAGTAACCTCATTAGCTTTCGTTGTCGCCACTATTCTATACCACCAAGATATATGTCCAAATCTATGCCCTTAAAGGCCATAGATAAGATACTACACATATATAATAACACAGTATCCATTAAGTGGTTAGAAGGTTAACTATTTGCATTCTCATTATAAGGCACAATTGCAGAAAACAATTCTTTATCTAAGTTCTGAAGATGTGAAAGCTAAAGTAAAATCTAATTTTGAGAAAATACGAGCTATCTATGACACTACAAACTAATTACCAACGATTACAAGACAATTTAGCGTCATTGAGATTTATAGAATAAGCTGAAAATCTTTTATTTCTTGGTCCTAGCAAGGCTGGAAAATACATTTTTCTATATCACTTGATATTAAAAGTTCACGTAATAGGCAAAGCACCTATTTTATTAAATACCCTGATTTCATCCAAAACCTAAAAAACACAAAGGATGAAGAAAGATTAGAAACTCTGCCCAAAAATTATGCACGTTACCAATTACTCCACATTGATGAAATCGGCTATTTACCAATACAACCTGGTAATACTAACTTGCTATTTCAAATTATTTATAGCCGATATGAAAAGCAAAGTGCCATCATAACGTCTAACATTAATTTTGATAAGCGAGCCACTATTTTACATGATAAGCGATTAGCTAATGCTATTGTTTATCATGTATTTCACCATACACATGTAATTAACATAACTGGAGATTCATACCGGTTACGGAACCATCTGCAGCAGAAGGAGTAACTGTACATTCTTATATTTACATTTACAGCTATATATTGTTATTTATAAATTATTAATCTAAAGGTTAATAAACTCCATCCCTACACTATCTTTGAAAGTGCCAGCTCATAACATATAGTAAATAATATTATATACGATAAGTTATAAAAACTTTTGAAATATATACTATTATTCATAATACTTGGGAACAGCGTAAGTTATCAGAGATAACTACTTGTTTTGATAATTTAAGAGTACCAGTCACGACATCAGATAGAGTTTCAGGTAAAACTCCATATTATGGAGCAAATGGTATACAAGATTATGTCTCGGGGAATACGCATTCTGGCGAATTTGTTCTAATTGCAGAAGACGGTGCTAATGATTTAAATGACTATCCTGTTCAATATGTAAATGGAGAGATTTGGGTAAATAACCATGCACATGTGATAGCAGGCTTTAAGGAAAAATTAGATAATAAATTTTTATCCTATGCGTTAAAAACTGTAAAAATGACAACTTTTATTGTTGGTAGTGGAAGAAGTAAATTAAATTTAAAAGCGTTGTTAGAGATTCCTATATCAATGCCTAATTATAATGAGCAGTGCTTTGTTGGAAAATTTATCGATAAGATCGATACCAATATTACCCTTCATCAGTAAAAGCCATTTCTACAAAATAAATCTCAAGCTAATCCAGCCATGGACCGCATCACCAGATCAATATCTCTATTTTCCATTTCCTGAATTATATGTATATAGGTTTTCTGCGTCGTCGTCATACTCGCATGACCTAAACGTCTTGCAACACTTGCAATTGACACACCTGCAAAGAGCAGTAGCGATGCATGTGTATGTCGTAATCCATGAATTGATATAACTGGTATTTCTAATTTTTTACAATGCCGTTCTAATACACCATTTATTGTTGAATTGAATACACGACCTTTTACAAATATAGGTTTATCATCTGGTAAGCCTTTAATTAGTTCTGAAAACTTTATAATAGTTTGCCAATCAAGCTGTATTTTTCTCACTGATGATTTATTCTTTGTTGGTAAGAATCCTCCATCACCTTTATAATCCCACGTCTTATCTACAATCAATGATTGATGTGAGAAGTCAAAATCTTTTGGTGTTAATGCTAAAGCTTCTGAAAATCTCATTCCAGTTTTCGCTATTATCAATATCAACCAATCCCAATTAATTTCTGACGTCAATTTCAAATTTACTAACAATGTATGTAATTCAAACTGATTCAGATATTTGATTTTCTTAATTCTCGGTGACCTACCTTTTATAATAGCCTTTCGAGTTGGATCCCTATCAATTAAACCTTCATCCACTGCATCTAATACAGCTGCTTTTATTTGATGATGAAAGTCCATCGTTGTTTGTCGTTCATGAACCTCCGCATAGTCATTTAACAGTTGTTGATATGATATCCTATTTAATTGTGAAAGCCTAAGTTCAGGGACTAATCGCTTTAGCCATAGTAACGTTATCTCGTATTTTCGCATTGTTACATCACGAATAGCACCTTCTTTATATATATGTATCCATTTTTCATAATAAATATAAAATAGTTCGGACTTTTCCTCTATTGTTAACATAATTTTACCCCACCATTTACGCTGTTCCCACATAGAAATGGCTCTTGCTGATGAAGGGTAATTGTGCTATCAACCAACGTAAAAAATTTGCCTATTAAACGTTGTTCTTCTATCTTTGGTAATGCTATATTTGTTTCCAAAATATTTTTATTATAAAGCCGTTTAATAGTACTTCCCTCTAATCCTGCCCATTTAACGTGATTGTAAAATTGCAACAAGAATGAATTATCAATCTTACCATTATGATTGAGCCATACAATATTGGAATCTTGGAAGTAAGCATCTTCACCATTGTACACAACAGTTCTTCCAATACTCCCAGATGCAGATATCAGTATATCCCCAATATTTGGATAAGGATATTTATTCTTATACTCCTCAAATAGTTCTCTGCTGATAAATGAATCTGCATCACTCCCAAACGTTCCTATTTTATAAAATGGAATGTCTCCATTTGTAGTTGTTTGTTCCTTAAAAATGCGTTTGTTCATTTCAACTGAGGTCAAACTTCCCAGCTTACACTGTTCCCAAGAACACCAAAAGAGGTAGAAAAGTCCTATACGGTCTTTTCTACCTCTTTTCCTTACATTTTGACTCCTAATAGGGCTAATTGTTCGGCTATTTCTTTTTCAAGTTTTGCAATTTCTTGGTTATCTTTTTCAATCATACGGTTGATTTCATCAAGATCAAGTTCTTCTTCTTCCTCAAACGTATCTACATATCGAGGAATATTTAAGTTATAGTCATTTTCTTTGATTTCTTCGATAGATGCAACGTGTGCATATTTATCGACATCTTGTCTATTACGATATATATCAATAATTTTAGCGATATTTTCATCACTTAAATTATTTTGGTTCTTACCTTTTTCGAATTCATTACTAGCATCAATGAATAGTACATCACGTGTTGTACGGTTCTTCTTAAACACAAGAATTGTTGTAGGGATACTTGTGCCATAGAACAAGTTCGCAGGCAAACCAATCACCGCATCAAGATAATTCTTTTCTATAATAGTTTGGCGAATCTTACCTTCTGCGGCACCACGGAATAGGACACCATGAGGTAAAACGATTGCCATCGTACCTTCATTATTTAGATGATACAAACTATGTAATATGAAAGCGTAATCTGCTTTAGATGCTGGTGCTAATTTACCATACTCACTAAAGCGTGGATCTTTTAGTTTACTTTCATTATTATCCCATTTGGCAGAGTATGGAGGATTCGCAACAACTGCATCAAAGGAACGTGGTCTATCGATACCATCACGGTCAGGACCATCTGGCCAATCACTTTCAAGTGTATCAGCATTATTTAGTGTCATATTATTATACGTAACACCATGCATCATCAAATTCATTCGAGCCAAGTTATAGGTTACCGTATTTAATTCTTGCCCGTAAAAGCTAACTGCGCCTTGACGAGAACCATCAGGGAGTTCATTACGAACCGTCAACAATAATGACCCAGAACCCATTGTAGGGTCATAGACTGTGAAAGTATTATTTTGAGATTTTATATTACCAGTGACAATTTTAGCCAAGATTTGGCTAACTTCATGAGGTGTATAGAATTCACCACCTTTCTTGCCAGCATTAGCTGCAAATTTACCTATTAAGTATTCATAGATTTCTCCAAGAATATCTCTACCATTTTCATCTTTGTACTCAATTTCATCTATTTTAGTTACAACCGCATTCAACGTTTTAGTTCTACCAGCAATTGTTGAACCTAATCCAGAATCACCAAGATTAACATAATTAAAGATACCTCTAAAATCAGTAGCGGCTTCTTCATTTATTTCAGCATTCTTATTAAAGTTTTCAAATAATCGTTGATAATCACTAGGAACAACTGATCCATTATGAACATTTTCAATCAAGGACGCCCATGTATCCTCCGGATTAATAGCATATCCTAATGTACCTGCAATATCGATTAAACAAGCCTCTAAACCAGCCTCTTCAACAAGTTCTTTATAGGCTTCATTAACAGATTTATCATCAGAAATATCAACTAAATCATTGTTAACAAGATATTCTTCTTGATGAATAGAAAGGTATTTATAAAATAGAAATGAAAGAATGTAGTCTTTAAAAGAACTGGCATCCATTGTGCCACGTAAATCATTGGCAATAGCCCATAATTGGCTTGAAATATTCTGTGCTTTTGATTCTGCCATACAAAATCTCCTTTATTTATACAAACATCTGTTGAAGTAATGCCTTTTTCTGTAATTGTAAGTGATCTAACTTACGCTGATGAAGGGTAATAAACTTATCAAACTGTTTAATAAAGTTACCTATTTTAACTTGCTCTTCGATGCTAGTAGGAATATTCAATTCACTGTCAAAAAAATCTTCTGTTGAAATATTAAGTAACCCATGGTTACGAGCACCTTCTGCAGCTCGTTTTGAGATTTCCTTATACCATAAATGAGTCATATAATAACTAACAATAAAATCAGAACTTATATTATTATCTGTAATTTCAAATAAAATATAAAGGGTTGACAATGCACCTATATCATAATAATCAAGGCGTTTTACAGCCCCAAATGGATACCCTTCAGAATAACTTTTGTTATATGCAAACTCTCCTTTTTTAATAAGATAGTAATTTGACATATCACGACTAGCAACTTGTCTATTAAAGTATTTACGTTGATCTACCAAACCATCTTGTGCTGAAATTGTAAGTGGTAAATCAGATTGACTACCATTTTTTCTTGTTACTCTCGTAGTAATCTGACACAACTTACGCTGTTCCCAAGCATCAGTAAATCCTGGGAAACGAAGTTCTGGATAACACTCTCCATTTTTTGGAAAAAGTTTCTGAAGCAACGCTTTTTTCTTCAAATTTAAGTGTTCAAGCTTACGCTGATGAAGGGTAATCATTTTAGCAATGTAGTAAAACAAACTACCAATTTTTTCTTGTTCATCTAGATTTTTTGGATATTCAATCATTGTATCTTTCAAGGCAGATTTAGATATCGAACTAACTTTTATGCCCTGAATTAATGGTCTAAGCTGTAGCCTATAAGAATCCGAGTTTAAAAAATTACCTAAATAACCTTTACCAAATGGAATTAGTGGCCTACAAGGAATTGTATGTAAACCACCAAGAATAAATGGCGCATTTACATTCTGCAACTCAATTGCTTTACCAACAGTATCATCTTCAGCTGTATCCGAAAAAACGATATCCCCATCTCGAAGTAATGATTTACTAAATTTAGATAAATCAAGCTCAGAGTTAATATAAGGTATATCCTTGTTAGATCCATCTAGTATCTCATCGAATTTAACAAGAATATCACCATAATGAATATTCTTTATATTAGGATTTTTATAATTCAACGAATCTCTAGACAAAGTATTATTTTGTAGGTATTCAAATATTTCACCCAACTTACGCTGTTCCCAATCTTCCGTAAATCCAGGAAAACGTAACTTAGGTACTCTCCGTTTTTCCTTACTCATCGCAACCCCTCTTTTCTTTTACCATACTAACACTACCTTTCATTAACATAGGAATCTGCAAATTTATATAATGCAGCAACTAGCTCGTTGCCATATGTAATCTTATTAAGTGCAGCCACGTCTTTATCTTGTGCCTTAACTTGATATTCTTTACGAGCATCTTTCTTCAGTTGACTAATACGTCCAGTACTATCAAGATCTTGTTTACCTGCAGTATGTCGGCCAAATAATTCCAAAATTTCATCATTACTAATAACATCAATGATGCCCCATTTTAAACGGAAGTCAAGGATATTATCTTTTACAATAATAGTATTAGCATCATGTATAATATCCAAACTAGATTTCAATTGAACGGGATACGTTACTTGATGCCCCTCTGGAGGATAGTTGCCACTATAAATCGCATCAGCAGCATTATTAATTTGTTTTGCATAGTGACGGTCTTCCAATGCCATAGCAAAATCACTAATCTTATCTCTATAATCAGCAGCTACATCCATACGGTCCTCATGCACTGCATTCATTAATGCTTCTACCAATTCAGTTAGATAATCATAATTAACACTAACATCTTTCACATGAATCATACGTAACTCAATTTGTGCTACAGGAACATCATGTATTTGTGCAATCCGTTCTTTCAAATCGTTATATAAAGATGTTGTTAGCATTTCCTCTTGTTCAGGTGTCATGCCAAGTAGTGTAACAAGTTCATCTGGATTATCATAGTCAAAACCAACATCCTCACCATTAACCGTTTCTGGGTCATATTGTTTTAATTTAGACATCCCAGAACTATAGGTCCTCATGAGATTAAACATTTCTTCTTGCTTAGCTTCACCCGCCGGTACTTCTGTGAAAGTATCGGTAATATCTGCTAATTTATCGACTACATGTTTGACCTCATTAAATTGTTCTTTGAAAGTTTTTGCTAACACACCAGCATCTACTAACTCTTTAGTATCTACCAAAGTTTCTTGTACGTCAGCGGAAGCTTTATTAGCATAAATACTCAAAGCTCGATTCATAAGCTCTTCGTTCTTAGCCGGCCATCTATAATTAACAATACGTCCCCATGGTTTACCCTGATTATCGGCAATACGATTAGTTCTCGAATAAGCCTGAATCAATAATGCATCCTTCAATGTACGATCTACATATAGAGTATTCATTTTAGGTGCATCAAAACCAGTTAATAGTTGATCTACAACAATAACAATATCTAAATATTGACCATCTTCCGCAGTACGATTTAATCGTGTTGTCAAATCTTGTGTATACCCAGATACATCATCTAGACCAAAGCTTGTACCAAACATCTTATTATAATGATTCATAGCTCGTAATAAGCCATCATTAGTCGTTAATTGGTTATCACTATTATTAGTACTCATACTGAACGTCACGCCAACTTTCAGCGTAGGTAATCCTTGTTCTGCTCGTTCTTGATTAACACGCTCAAATTCCTCAAAGTACATCAAGGCCATTGGCGTACTTGGCCGATTACCACCTACATGAGTAGTAAGCATAGCGTTATAAGCACCATCATTAGAACGATTACGCCAGTTCTTGAAGATATCTTCTACAACTAATCGCACATGATTAGGATTATTATCATAGAAACTTGGTTCAATCATATCATCCATGTCATTATCAGTAAGATTAGCAATTTTACGTTCAATATCTTGTTCATTCCAATCAGGATATTGTACCTTATAAAATTTAGGTAAGTACTCTTGTTTCATTTGATCTTCGGCGATAGTCGTTTCAAAATCCACCTTGAACCCTAATACATTTTTATCGGCAATAGCTTCACGAATTGTATAGGCATGAAGCAACTTACCAAATACTTCATGCGTCTTAGTACCTTTTTTACCAACTACTTCGTCAAACATTGGTGTTCCAGTATACCCAACCCAGGCGGCACCTTTAAAGACCTTTTGTAATTCTTCAAAGCTTTCACCACCAGTCGAACGATGTGCCTCATCGACGATGAACACAAATTTTTTCTTAGGTACCACAAAATTTTTGCGTTTAATAAGAGTATTTAGCTTTTGTACAGATGTAACAATAATTCCATAACCACTTTTGTTCAATTTACGCTCTAAGGCATCTGTATTTAACGTACCACTTACATTGTTATTCTCTTTGCCCCCATCATCAATAGAGCCTTCAGGGTCATACGCTTTATAATTGTCTTCAGTTTGTTTTGTTAAAGCAATACGGTCTACGACAAAGATAACCTTATCTACATTAGGCATGCGACTAGCTAACCATGCAGTTTTAAAACTAGTAATAGTCTTACCAGATCCAGTGGTATGCCAAACATAGCCTAATTTATTAATAGGCAAATCAAAGTCAGCCCTTTTTAATTCATTTAAAACTGCTTTCGTAGCATATACCTGGTAAGGGCGCATGACCTTAAGCATTTGTTTATTCTTAGTTCCATCAAGAATAGTAAACAATGTAGACATTTGATGAGCCATTGGTATGCTAAGGAACATATCCGCAAAGGTAGTCCAGTTGCGAACCACCTTATTATCATTGGGGTTTTGCCATTCAAATGCAAAGTCCTTATTAAATAATTCAGCCGTTGTATTCGCCATATATTTAATGCGATTTGGTGTCATAGCAACTAGAATTTGAACAGTTGAGAAAATATCACTGTACTGTTTCTCTTGAATATATTGATGCATTTGATTTAATGCTTCATCAACAGAATGCTTAACAGATTTTTCCTCAATTTGAATGATAGGTAATCCATTAATAAGTAACGTTGTATCAAAACGACGTTCTGGGCGACCTGCAATTTGTGGTTCTCGTTTAATTTGACTAACTACTTGATATACGGTATTACCAGCACCAATCTGTTTTTGATCAAATACCGTCAAGAATACATGACGTCCATCATCAAGGTCCACTTCTACTTGAGACACACCATTAATACCATACAAAAATTGACCTGCTTGATATGGTGTATACAGTTCATTAATAACCTTTTGAACCTGTTTAAACTCTGTATCACTTAAAGGTTGAGACAATTGATTCTGATTCAATTGATATAAAATAGATCGAAAGTTTTCCCATAAGTCTTCTGTTGTTTTAATTGTTGGCTCATACTTCCATAATTTACTTTTATATACCTTCATATTACCGTAAGGATCTGTAGTATCTCCTACTTGCTTAGTTGCACTGCTAATAATCCCTGATGATAATTGTTCAATTAACTGACGTTCAAATTCTAGCTCTGTCATTTACTCCACTCCCTGTAACATAGCAATTGATAAGCGATATGTATTCTCAGCTACCCGTTGTCTTAACGAACGTAATAGTAATTGCTTAAAGTATATATCCCCTATCACCCGTTGAATCTCTATTGGTGGTAATTCCGGTAGTACAATTTCTTTCAATAGCTTTAAACTATATCGTATCACCTGACTGCCTTGTAGATTTTGTTTAAACTGACGTTTAATCGATCGATTTTCATTAATCAAATAAGCCATATACCTTCTATCTACTAACCTACTCATAGGCTCCATACGAGCATAATTTTGCGTAAATACATAGCCATCATGTTCCGCACTTACTATTGTGGCTTCACCAGAAATTGTACTAAATAATAAGTCACCTTCTTTGGCAATAGCTCCAGGCGCCATTCCATCTACTTTTATCTGTTTCCGATCACTCATAGCACCAGGTACACCATATAAATCCTCATATAATTCATTCTGCCCATATAAGATATATACCTTCGCATCCGGACTATTACTTTCTTTAATGCGATACTGTGATATACCAGTATTACTATAAAATACATTTTGAATATACATTATTTCACCTCTTCTCTCTAACAATTTATTCATTTTATTTTTATTTTTGCATTTAAAAAAATTACACTGTATATCTTTTAATTAAAGTATACAGTGTAATTCATCTAAAAGCAAATATAATTTTGTAATTTTTAAAAATGCAGTATTAATTTAAATATTATTGTTTCTATTACGTATTTCTTTTAAATTCACGCCTTCCTTATCTTTCCAAAGAAGTAATCCGTTAGCAGCTTGACCAATTAAAAACATAGCTGCTGTAGATGGACTGTTAAATAAAATATCTTCCATTATACAATTATCATTATCTTTTTTTACTGTTTTTCGACGTAACTTAAGTGATTCAGATATAGTTTGAGCAGTCTTATGAGAAACTTTACTTCCTTTTAGAAGTAAAAATCCTTCGTTAGTTTCTTTAGCATAACCAGTAACCACTTCACTTCCAACTTTTTGAGTCATAGTATAAATAATCTCACCTTCGCTACGACCTGAGTCAGCCAACTCATCAATTGGTGTTAATACTTTCTTACCTAATAATCCTATTGGTAATTTTGAGAACTCTATATACGCTAATAACTCACTAACTTTTTCTTCAGTTACATTTCCAAGAGTTGGTTCATTATCATTAAAGACCTTATATCGATTGATTTCTTTAATCAATCTATAGTAACGATTCTCTAAGAAATTTAAATCCGTAGGACCAAAGCTATCATTCGATGTTGTTAGCACTACAGCCTCTGTCCAAAAGTCCTTACTGCTATCTGTATCATGTTCTTTTAAACGCTGTAATACACCATCATCATTTTTACGAATTCCAGCCTGACCAATATATACTAATGGTTCATTATTATCATCCATGCCAAATAACATATAGATTGCACTTTGATGTAATGCACTAATTTCTTTTGATTCATCTAATAAGGATCTAGGTATTTTATAAACTAACCCAGTCCAATTAGCTAAAGTACATTTAATACGACCAGTAACCTCTCCGTCTAGTAAAAATAAATTTACATTTTGTCCCTTTACCATATATATATGCTCTCCTATTTATTATGTGTAATTTTCTTGAATAACAAGTCTCACATAAAACAGCTTCATTTAACTTTCATTCTACTACAAAAATAACCACATATAAACACTTTACTACAGTAATAGTGAAACATGTGGCAAAAATTGAATATCATAAAATTATAAACTACTATTCTCTTTTTACTTTAAATTGGCTATTTTGCAATGCACCAATATATCCCATAAATTGCGCCCAATATAGATAGTGCACATAATACTTCATCTATATATTCTGGTAGTAACTTAATACGGTATATATCAAGATATCGATATATAATTTTTGTTGGAACATTCTTTGTAAACATAGAAACAAAATACCACATCATACGGGACAAAAAATTCCTATATGATGTGGTATTATTTTCATTACAATCTATTTCATCACTATATATTAAATGTAATACTACTTTTAGGATTCTTCAATTTTGGAAAACCATATGTCTCCAACGCATGTAAAATCTTTTGAATAGTCTCTTTGATATCATCTTTAGACACAGGTATAGAAGTTACGATATATATGATTCCCTCAGCTTTTGCAGGATAAATACTTACAACACAATCATGACTATGTATGATGCGAAGCAGATATACATCATAGGTAGACTCAACATAAAAATCAAACTCTTGATTTTCATGTATTACATCAGATATGTCATGTACTGGTGCTACAGTACAATCAGATATTTGAAAAGAATCTGCATCAAAATGTACTCTACAATTACGTTTTCGTTTTATCCGTTCAAATTGTTCATCTATCATGTTTCACCACATCACTAATTAGTCGCCCCAAGTCTATGGCATTTTTAGAGGTAATAACAGGCTTACCAGTTCTAGCTTCAATCGATTTACGTGCATCGCCAGCAATAGAACCGCCATCTTGAGCAACCTGTTTATTCTCGTCTAATCCTTGTGGATTTGTAGCTTCTGCAATATCTTTAGTTGCTGTTTCTGCCAACATATTTAAAATAAGCTCCGTAGTAGACATATTATCTCTCAGGTTTTCCTTTTTAAGACCTTTGAAATCCTTATACTCCCGAGCAGTCATTCCGGACCAAGCTTTTGAAATTTCATTGGTTAAGATAGCATATTCATTGCCACCCTTGACACCATGATCTTGCCATGTATCTGTAAGTTCTTTACGCACTTGAATCGCCTGTAATCGTTGGTTAATCCATTCTCGGCTATATCCCTTACGAGCATAAGATTCTAAAGCCCTATCAATCGTGAGTTCCGGATCAATGATTTCATCAATACGTTCTTTACCAACCTCTGCTAACCACATTTTAAAAGGTTCTGCCTTAGGCGATGGAACAGATTGTATGATACGGAAAATACCTTGCATACCGGCTACGTCTGTTAATCGCATTTTCCCATCGGGAGCTTTTAATTTTAACTGTCGACAAATTGTCGACAGTTCACTTCGTTCCTCATCTGACATTCTTTTCTTCACACGATACCAATAATCTCTAGGATTACTACTCTCAGTTAAAGATGCAATAACATCAATTATACTAAAATACCATTCCTCTTTTTCGTTATCCCAAACCGAACGAATATGACTACCTTCAAATATCTTTACATCATCACTCATACATCTTCCTCCTCTCTTTAAATGCAAATATATGTTCTATATTATTATCTATAGTATACGCCTTTTAGCATAAGAAATAAAGATATTTTCTAGAAAAATAGAGCTCTTTTTTAACTTTTATCACACACAAAAAGCCCTCTATCACAAGGTATATGCCTCGCAATAGAGAGCCTATAGTTACATGAAAAAATCTAACCAATGGTGAGAGTTACTTCACAAGGTATTTTTAGCCTCCTTACCTTATCTATTATTTCGCATTCTTAATATCAACCGTCGCCATGTCTTTTGGCATCTTAGCCCCAAGCCCACTTTGAAATGTATTATAGTAGTCCTTATTGTTATTAGTGTCTACATATTGCACAATATCTCTCAAATCTTTTTCAATCAAAGAGCTAGTATTATAGGTCATAATAAAGTGATTGTATACGTATTGTTTATCATGGGATATTAACATATATATCGTTGTTTTAGGGCGCTTAATTTGCATATATACGGATGGCATAGCATCATTCCATACGGTAGCAAATTGGATTGGTTGGTGCATCGAATACTTGTCAGTTAGAATAATACTGCGTACGGCTTTCGGGAAAATCTTCTCTGGATGTTGTATATCTTCAGCCTCAACTGGCATCACCATGATACCTTCTCTATACTGATCGCTATCGTATACATACATGTACGAATCATTCTTATCTTCCCGTATCATTTTACTTGTTTTTAGCGTTAAGAATGTAAAATCATTAATT
>JAGZGB010000202.1 GCA_018367495.1 Veillonella sp.
TAGGAGCCCCCATCGCCACTAAAATGGCTGCAAAGGCGGAGAATAAAGCTGTAATACGCGCCGTACCACTGGCAAAGAAATACTGAGAGTACACAAAGGTAGCGGAAATGATAAAGGATGCCCAGAACCAGTCAAAGCCAGCTAAATGTTGACTTACAAAGTCTGCAAACACAGCAACTACACCGAGTTTACCAAGCAGCCCAGCCATGCCCACAAGCGTACCCATCCAGATAAGGATATCCCAACCGGTACGTTCACCCAAAATATCCTCCCAAGTAAGAGAGCCAGTCACAACACACGCCAGAACCCCCATCATCGCTACTACTGTAGGATGAAGCTTAGTCCAAATTGCTGTAGCCCAAAGCAAGATGCAAAGTACAAAGATAATAGCAACAGAAATTTCAGCCTTCGTAATAGGTCCAAGAGCATCTAGTTCTTTTTGAGCCATTACAGCAGCCTCTGGTGTTTCCTTGATTTCTGGTGGATAGATTTTATAGATAAACCAAGGCATCAAAATCATACAAATCACACCAGGAATGACACCTGCTTGGAACCATTCCCACCAAGATATATCATAGCCAAACAGTTTAGCACCTAAAGACGTAATAAGCAAATTACCGCTACATGCGGTCAAGAAGATCGTCACAGTAATAGTGTTAATAGTATGTGCCGTCGTCATCAAGTACGCCCCAATGCGGCGGGCCGTATTACCATAAGGTTCAGAACCAAAAGCTAAGGAAATATTTTGTACAATGGGGAATACAATACCACCTCCACGCGCCGTATTAGATGGTGTAGCTGGAGAAATAATCAAGTCCGTACAAGCCAACGCATAGGCAAGCTTTAATGAGCTTGTGCCAAAAGAGCGAATCAAGGTGTACGCAATACGCTTACCAAGGCCAGAATTAATAATACCTCGTGAAAAGAATACGGCCGCTACGATAAGCCACACATTCGCCTCTGCATAGCCACCTAGAGCCTGTACCATAGTGATGGAATTAGTGGCTACGGCTACAACAATACCAAAAAGCGCCATAATACCCGTTGGCCAGGGACGTAAGATAAAGCCCACAATAGTAGCCGTAAAGATAGCTAATAAATGCCAACCTTCAGGCTTGATTGCCTCTGTATGAGGTAAAAACCAAATAACGAGGCCCACTAAAACGGTAAGGGCCGCTCGTGTAAAAGTATTCATAGAACCTCCATCAGGCTTAACAACTTTCCAAGAATTCTTTGATTTTAGGATTTGCTCGTAACATTTCCATCTCTTCAGGGGATAATAATTTTACCTTATCTCGATCTTGATTTACCAAGCAAAGAAAACCAATATAATCGCCCTTATTAGCACGGAACTGATGAATTGTTTT
>JAGZGB010000203.1 GCA_018367495.1 Veillonella sp.
AAGGTTATGGCCGGTACAATCCAAAATGATATCTTGAAAGAGTTCATGGTACGTAATACCTATATTTACCCTCCAGCTACGTCCATGCGCATCATCGGTGATATCTTTGCCTATACATCCCAGTACATGCCTAAATTCAACAGTATCTCTATTTCTGGCTACCATATGCAAGAAGCGGGCGCTACTGCAGATATCGAATTAGGTTACACATTGGCTGACGGCCTTGAATACATCCGTACCGGTGTCAATGCAGGCCTTCACGTAGATAAATTCGCACCTCGTTTGTCCTTCTTCTGGGCAATCGGTAAAAACTACTTCATGGAAGTAGCGAAAATGCGTGCAGCGCGTATGTTGTGGGCTAAGATTATTAAGAGCTTCGGTTCTGAAAATCCAAAATCAATGGCACTTCGTACACATAGTCAAACATCTGGTTGGTCTTTAACAGAACAAGATCCATTCAATAACGTAGCTCGTACATGTATGGAAGCAATGGGCGCTGCATTGGGCCATACGCAATCCCTACATACAAATGCGCTTGACGAAGCCATTGCATTGCCTACGGACTTCTCTGCTCGTATTGCTCGTAATACTCAACTTTATATTCAAGACGAAACTAAGGTATGTAAAGTTATCGACCCATGGGGCGGTTCCTATTATGTAGAAGCCTTGACTGATGAATTGATCCGTCGTGCTTGGGGTCATATCCAAGAAATCGAATCCCTTGGTGGTATGGCGAAAGCGATTGATACTGGTCTTCCTAAGATGCGTATCGAAGAAGCGGCAGCTCGTCGCCAAGCTCGTATCGACTCTGGCCGTGAAGCAATTATTGGTATCAATAAATATCGTCTAGATAAAGAAGATCCATTGGATATCTTAGACGTAGATAATACGGCTGTACGAGAAGCGCAAATCCGTCGTCTCGAACAATTGCGTGCTAACCGTGACGAAGATAAGGTTCAATCCTGCCTCGAAGCGATTACAAATGCTACAGAATCTGGGGAAGGCAACTTGCTTGCCCTTGCACTTGAAGCAGCTCGTGCTCGTGCATCTTTGGGTGAAATTTCCTTTGCTGTTGAAAAGGTTTGTGGCCGTCATAAAGCAGTTATTCGCTCTATTTCTGGCGTATACTCCAGCGAATATGAAGATGATGATGTCATCAAAGAAGTTCGCCAAATGGCAGATGATTTCGAAGAACTCGAAGGTCGTCGTCCTCGTATCATGATTGCTAAGATGGGTCAAGACGGTCATGACCGCGGTGCCAAAGTTATCGCTACATCCTTCGCGGATATGGGCTTTGACGTGGATATCGGACCTTTGTTCCAAACTCCAGAAGAAACAGCACAAGATGCGGTGGATAATGACGTTCA
>JAGZGB010000204.1 GCA_018367495.1 Veillonella sp.
TTTGCTATCGTACTCATTACAGGCTATGCTTGGACACGAGAATTATCCTTAGCCCTGTTAATTCCTGCAATTTCATCTACATTGCTAGTTGGTTCCATCATGTTGACGAATAATATCCGAGATATTCGTAATGATGAAAGCCATGGACGTCACACGTTGCCAATCGTGCTTGGTCGTGAAAGAGCACTCAGCTTAATGAGTATCTCATATATTTTCAATTTTATTTGGATCATTGCTTGGATTATAGTAGGCCATATGACATGGTTCGCCTTATTAGCATTCCTTGCAGCACCACTAGCTTTCAAAACAATTCATACATTATCTACCAATACAGATGAGTTCCAACTAGATAAGGCTATGGGTACTACCGCTGGGGCAGCTATGATTTATCAACTAATGTGGGCGATTGGACTTATCATGGGCAAATTATTTTAAAAATGAACATACTTATATTATAGGTTCTCCATAGTTTTTAGTTATGGAGAACCTATAATAATTCCTTCTTGATAGATAGGAAATTATTTAGTACTATAGATTTAATATTTTATATGTAATTATTGTATAAGGAGTGTGTCTAATGAGAAAATTTTTAGCATTGGCAGCTACTGTAATCCTTGGCGGCGCTTTATTAATCGCAGGCTGTGGTAACGACAACAAACAAGCTGCTAGCGATGGCACACAAGTATTAAAAATTGGGGCAACAGCAGTACCTCACGCAGAAATTTTGGAACAAGTTAAACCAATCTTAGCAAAAGATGGTATCGAATTAAAAATCACTGAATTTACTGATTACAACACACCTAACTTGGCTTTAGGGGACAAAGAAATTGATGCCAACTTCTTCCAACACGTACCTTACATGGAGGAATTCGCAAAAGCTCACAAACTTGACTTAGTATCTGCCGGTGGTGTTCATCTTGAGCCAATGGGTTTATACTCCCGTAAAATCAAAGATTTGAAAGATCTTCCAAAAGGCGCTAAAATCGCTATTCCTAATGACCCTACAAACGGTGGCCGTGCATTATTGTTATTACAAAAACAAGGTCTAATTACATTAAAAGACTCTACAAACATCTTATCTACAGTGCAAGATATTACTGCGAACCCTAACGAATATCAATTCGTAGAATTAGAAGCAGCACAAGTACCTCGTTCCCTTGACGATGTAGCCTTAGCCGCTATCAACACTAACTTTGCATTAAACGCAGGTCTTAACCCTGGCAAAGATGCATTGGCGATTGAAACTAACGATTCCCCTTACGTTAATATCGTAACTGTACTTAAAGGTAATGAAAATGACCCTCGCATCAAAAAATTGATGGCTGCACTTCATAGCCCTGAAATTATCAAATTCATCCAA
>JAGZGB010000033.1 GCA_018367495.1 Veillonella sp.
TATTGCTGAAATCTTAAACTGCCGTTAAGGAGGAGACGACATGGCACTTATATATGACAATCGCCCCTATAAAACACGTATAAAAGAATGTTTGGCTGATGATTTCAAAGTTGCAGCTATCAAGAAAGCACAAGACGTGTTTTATGATAAACGTAATACAGTAGTTGCGGATGTTCCTGAATGGTTAGATTTCCGCGCTGAAGCAGCTGAAATTCGTGATCATGTGCTTAATCATTTGGATTATTATGTAAACCAATTTGCTGAAAATGCTGAAAAAGCTGGTTCTAAAGTTCATTTTGCATTTGATGACAAAGAAGCAACTCAAATCGCTTTAGATATTCTTCGTGAACGCGAAGCTAAAATGATCGTTAAATCAAAAACTATCTTAACTGAAGAAATTGGTTTGAACGAAGTTCTGGAAGAAGCTGGTATCGAAGTAAACGAAACTGATTTGGCTGAATTCATTTTGCAAACAGCAGTGAGTCCACCATCTCACATCGTAGTACCAGGTCTTCACTTTGAACGTAATAAAATCCGTGAAATTTTCGCTGAAAAATTAGGTTACACAGGTACTGAAAATCCTACAGAAATGACTCACTTCGTACGTGGTTATGTACGTGAGCGCTTCTTGAAAGCTGACGTAGGCGTTAATGGTTGTAACTTTGCGGTAGCTGAGTCCGGTACTTGTACTATCGTTTCCAACGAAGGTAACGGTCGTATGGCTAGCTCCATTCCTAAGACTCAATTGATCTTCTTAGGTACTGAGCGTATCGTTCCTGACTTCAAAGCTCTTGACGTTATGATGGAAATGTTGAACCGCTCTGCAGTAGGTGCCAAAATTTCCAACTACTTCTCCATGATGACTGGCCCAGGTCGCGCTGGTGAAGCTGATGGCCCTGAAGAAACTCATATCATCATCATCGATAACGGACGTTCTGGTATCTTGGGTGGTACATTCCAAGAAATGCTTCGTTGTATCCGTTGTGGTGCATGTATGAATATCTGCCCTGTATACCGTCACGTTTCTGGTCACGGTTATGGCTCCGTATATCCAGGCCCAATGGGTGCTGTATTGACTCCATTGTTCAAAGGTTACGAAGTAGCAGGCGATCTTCCATATGCATCCACATTGTGCGGTGCATGTACAGAAAACTGTCCAGTAGCTATTCCATTGCATGAATTATTGATGGAACACCGCCATATTATGGCTGACATCGAAAAAACTCGTCCAAAAGCTGAAGAAGCAATCTTCACTGCAGCAGCTAAGATGTTTGGTAACTCCACATTATTCGACCTTGGTACAAAAGCTGGTGCTATCGGTATGAACTTGATTAGTAACAAAGAAGGCAATATGCCTACATGGACTCAAGCAATTCCAGTTATGAACGGCTGGACTAAATCCAAAGAAATGGGTACATTGAAGTTCAAGAAATTCCGTGACTTATATGCTGAACATGAAAAGAACAAGAAAAAGGAGAAAAAATAATGGATGAAGTTAAACGTAATCAATTTGTTGCACGTTTATCTCGTGCATTAGGCCGTGATCAAGTGCCTACAACAGTACCGGCTTTTGATTACAGCCATGGTCCTCAAGAAACTATGTTCAAAGATTTATCTCGTGAACAAGTTATCACTATGTTCAAGGAACAATGTGAACGAGTAGGTACAAAATTTATTGATACTACACCTGATAAATTAGGTGAAACTATTATGGCTGTTATCGAAGAACGTGGTAATGGTAAGGTAATCTTCCCAAGCACTTCTGAAGTTGAAGAATATAAATTAAAAGAATTATTCGAACAAGATGCAGCTGCTAATGGTGGTGTTCGTACATACTTCCAATGGGACCCAGCTAAAGGTCGTGAAGAATGTATTTCTAATACTGCTAATGCTGATATCGGTATTACATTCCCATACTGCGGTATTGCTGAAACAGCCACTGTAGTACAAGCATCTGGTGAAGAATCTGGTCGTGCGATTAGTTTATTGCCAGAAACTCACATTGCTGTATTGTACACTGATACAATTCACCCTCGCATGACACAAACAATGGAACATTTGGCTGAACGTTACCATAACGATCCATCCAAATTCCCTACAAACGTTTGCTTGATTTCTGGTCCGTCCCGTACAGCTGATATCGAGTTAGTAACTGTAGATGGGGCTCATGGTCCTATCCGCGTTACATATATCTTAGTTAATAGGTAATACAATAATGAGATATATTAAAGGCGATCTTCTTTGGAAGGTCGCCTTTTTTATATACTTATGATTCTAAAAACCTTATCTTTGTAAAGTGAATTGCAGAATCAGCATAGATAAACTCAGGGAATCTTAATTATTTTACTTGTAAAATTTTCGATATATGCTATACTTAATTCATAACCTATTATTGTGATATGAATTAAAGAGGTGTATTATGAATATTCCATTCTTTACAGATTACCTCATGCTAAGCAATCCATTAAGTATCGGTATTATCGTAGTGTTTGTGCTCGCATTAATCGGTGTTTATGCTTTGCAACGCAAAGGTATATCCTTTGGTAATCTCGTTATTATTGGTACTATTGTTGGTGCCGTACTTGGTATTGTTATTCAAATTATTGCAGGCTTCCCAGATGATCCATCTAAAGTGGTTTACATCAAAGAAAGTACTAAGTGGTTCTCTCTAGTGGGGGGCGGCTTCATCGATTTGATCCGCATGCTTGTTATTCCTATTGTATTTATTTCCATCGTCCATGTTATCTTGCACATGGAGGCGGGTGCTAACCTTAAAAAGTTAGTAGTTGCTATGGTATCTACAAACCTTGGCATGGTAGCTGTTGCGGCTATAGTTGGGCTTATCTTGGGTAATGCCTTTGGGTTAGGTCAAGGTTTCGATGTTGTCGAATCTGGTAAAAAGATTCGCGAAATCAAACCAATGGTTGATACATTCCGTGCGTTGATTCCAAGTAATCCAATTCAAGCAGCTGCTGAAACTAATGTTATTGGCATCGTAGTATTTGCTATTATCTTGGGTAGCGTTGCTCGTTTGTTGAAGAAAACAGGCACAAATAGCATGGAAATCTTCACTAAGTTATTTGATGAACTTCATCAATTAATTTCTTGGGTAGCAGACTTTATTATTGGTCTTATGCCATACGGCGTAGTTGCATTGTTGGCATCTACATTGGCAACACGTGGCTTGCAAGCTATCTTAGACATGGGTCTATTCGTAGTATTGCTTTATGTTGGTCTTTTGGTTATGTTCGTTGTTCAAGCTATCTTGATTGCTAGCTTTGGCTACAATCCAATTACATATTTCAAAAAAGCAAAAGCTCCGCTCTTATTGGCTTTTACATCTCGTTCCTCCATGGGCGTACTACCACTAACTGTGGAAACATTAACAAAACGTCTTGGCGTAAATGCTACAACAGCCAACACAGTAGCATCTTTTGGTACTACTGCGGGCATGCAAGGTTGTGCCGGTGTATTCCCTGCACTTGTAGTTGTATATATCTCTAATGTAGCCAATATTCCATTTGATTTGACTATGTACATTATGAGTGTTATCGTTATCGCTATCGGTTCTGTTGGTATTGCTGGTGTTCCTGGTACTGCTACAATGGCTGCATCCGTATCCCTTAGTGGTACAGGCCTTGGTGCATACTTTACATCCATTAGCCCAATTCTTGCTATCGATCCATTAATCGATATGGGCCGTACCTGCTTGAACGTATCTGGTTCTTTAACAAATGCGCTTGTAGTAGATAAAATTATGGGCACTATCGATAAAGATGCATATAACAATCCTAATGAAGGTAATGTATAAATTTTTACGTTACGGATTCTATATAAAAGTATCATCATTACAATTTCAGAACTAATCATAAAAAAGAACAGTCTTAGGGCTGTTCTTTTTTTGAAATCTACTATATATTGATACAATATTTTATTAAAAATAATTATTATTACAGATTGTAAAGCGTATTATTTGTAATTGATATTAAAATTGTGAGCGTAGCTACTAACATACGTGTGCGTGTATGGTATACTTAGCAATACAAAGTTTTGTAGTATGCTTAATAGATATAAGCCAAGAGGGTAATAGTATGATTACACAAGAATTGAAAGATCGATTAATTGCAGATTATCCAAAGTTTGAAGATATGACGCATAAATTCTATAAGAAAGAAATGTCTATTGCAGATTATAAGGGTCAATCTGGTGCCTATGGTAGTTATGCTGAACGTGGGGCTAGTTCTAGTATGAGTCGTTGGCGCTTCAATGGGGGGCGTATGACGCGTGAGCATATGCAATTTTTAGCGGACTCCATTCGTAAATATAACTTGCAACATGTACATTTTACTACCGGTCAATGCTTGCAAATGCATGGCCTTGATGGTGATACAATTTTAAATCTTTATAAAGAATGCTATGACCACGGTATCTATAACAGAGGTGCTGGTGGTGATAACCCTAATGTTGTAGCTAGTATCCTACGTGGTATCGACCCTCGTGAAACGTTAGATATTACGCCATATGCGACGGCTATTAGCGAGTTCCTTCTAGAGCAAATGTTTTACATAAAAATTCCTCGCAAGTTCAAGATGGGCATCGATAATGGTTTTGATAGTACGCCACATGCTACCTTTAAGGACCTTGGTTTTAATTTAACAAAACACAATACCTTTGATGTATACGCTTGTGGTGGTATTGGTCCAAATCCGCGTATTGGAATTCCTGTTGCACATGATGTAGCGCCTGAGGATATTTTATACCATGTAAAAGCTATGCTTCTGGTCTTTGCTAACCACGGTAATTTTAAAAATCGCGGTAAGGCTCGTACCCGTTACATGCCGGCTGAAATGGGTGGGACTGAAGCTTTCATCAAAACCTATGAAGAAACATTGGCAATGGTGAAAGAAGTTGAACAACTAACTATTAATCCTACTGACTATGCTTATGAAATTACAAAAACTGGTAAGCGTGATGATTCTGTGGAAAACAATCGTATTCACCGTCAAAAACAAGAAGGTTTATACTATGTAGAATATCATCCAATGGGGGGCGATGCTAATGTAGAACATCTATTAGCAGCTCTTGATTATGCAGTGAGTCTCGACCAAGTAGAAGCGCGTATTGCTCCAGATCAAGCAATGTTCTTCATTAATCTTACGGCTGATGAGGCTCGTAAAATTGCAGAATTAACTGATGATAGTGCAGAAAATGATTTTCGCCGTTCTGTATCCTGTGTAGGCTCCACAGTATGTCAAATTGGTATGCAAGACTCTAATGGCCTTTTGAAAGACATCTTTGCACATCTTGAAGAAAAGGGTGTAGATACTAGAAAGTTACCCCGTTTACATATCTCTGGCTGTCCGCACTCCTGTGGCACACACCAAATAGGCGAAATTGGATTTCACGGCGCTGTAAAACTAGTAGATAAAAAACCTACAGTAGCGTTTATTCTTGTGGACGGAGGATCGGAACATATGGGTTCTGAAAACTTTGGTAAAATGGCAGGTAATATCGTAGCTACAAAAATTCCAGAATTCTTAGAAACCTTGGCAAATATTTTAAACGAATCTTCGGAACCAGACTTTGGAACATGGAGATTAACACACAAAGCAGAATACATGGAACTCATAAAAGCATTTGAGTAATGTCTTCTCCGCTTGTGATGGGGCCCTGTTAGATTGCGACAACTCAATAAATAATAAAAAGAGTTCCCTCTTTGCTTCGTTCTTCGCAAAGTCGCTGCATAGGGAACTCTTTTTATTATTTGAGCGTCTGCTATTAACTAGTCCCATCACAAGCTACATATGATATTTACTCAATCTGCTTTTTGTAGGGGGAGGTAGGGGAAGACCAGCCATAGGCTAGTCCTTTCCTTTACGGTAGGCATGGTGTCACTACTCTAAAGCCTTTTTATATAAATCAATCGGGTTATCTAGGTATTATATACTTAAAGTGTGTACTTTTTTTACTAGGTTGTCGAAACAGAACCGGGCCCCATCAAAATAGAATTAATAACCGATGAATGTATATGTAGCCTAGATAACCATTGATTGATTGTGTTATAATAAGCTTTATAGTGGTTTTTGGAGGATTTATCAGATGTTATTTACCGTCAATACAGAAGTCTGTACACGATGCGGTCTTTGCGTAGCCGACTGTCCAACTGGGTTACTAGTGATGTCCGATAATGGACCTGTAACTGGCAAGGGAGGTTGTATCTCTTGTGGGCATTGTGTTTCTATATGCCCTACGCTTGCTTTGGATAGTGATATGACACCTCGCAATGAGCAAATCGATGTTACTAAAGAACCGAAATTAACGGCAGAACAAGCTGAGCTATTTTTACGTAGTCGCCGTTCTATCCGTAACTATCAAAATAAACCTGTTCCTGTGGAACTGATTCGTAAAGTATTGAATGTTGCACGAATGGCTCCTACAGCAACTAATACACAAGGAATTTCATATATTGTAATTCGTGATAAAAAACGATTACATCGTATTGCAGATCTTGTTCTCGAATGGATGCATATAGCGGCTAAAACCGTTCCTATTATGCGCTTGTATGCTCGTGCTGCACAAGCAGAAGTCGATAAGGGAAAAGAATATATCTTACGTGATGCACCTGCATTGGTCGTTGCAATTGGTTCTAAGAAGGATATTCATCGTACACATGATAGTGGACACTCTTGTTTAGCATATGCGGAACTTTATGCACCTACTGTAGGTTTAGGCACTTGCTGGGCGGGCTTCTTTGAGCATGCTGGAGAAGCTGAATACCAACCATTATTAGATGAATTAGGTGTACCTGATGATAAAATTGTAGCTGGTGGCCTTCTTATGGGGTATCCTAAAGTACGATATCGCAATATTGTAGAGCGTCAACCATTAGATGTTACATTTGATACAGAAGAGTAAAAAAGAGATACTCCAATGATTGTAATCATTGGAGTATCTCTTTTTAGCTATACAGTGACGCTATAAATTATATTAGTTGGCAGTTGTAATAGTGCCTTTGAATGTTTCGTTGATGTATTGTTTAATAGCATCAGATTTGTAAATGTCTGCAATTTTTTTGTAAGTTTCGTTGTCTTTGTCTTCACTGCGTACCGCAAGTACAATAACTGTTAGTGGTTCATCTTTAGATTCAAAGAAGAAACCTTGTTTTTCTACACTAAGACCAGCACTTTGTACATAGTTCATAGGAATAACTGCAATTGTTACATCATCTAGACTACGAGGTAATTGAGCTGCTTCTAGTTCTTGAATCTTAATATTTTTTGGGTTAGATGTGATATCGGCAACTGTTGCCTTGAAGCCAACACCATCTTTTAAGGTAATTAATCCAGCTTTCGCTAATAATGCTAATGCACGACCACCATTTGTAGGGTCATTTGGGATAGAAACAGTAGCGCCTTCAGGTACGTCTTGTACGCTGTGTACGCTATTACTATATAAGCCCATACGTACTAAAATGGTTTTACCGATTGCTACTAAGTTGGAACCATTTTGTTTGTTAAAGTTTTCCATAAATGGTACGTGTTGATAAGCGTTTAGTTGAACGTCGCCATCTGCAAGGGCTTTATCAGGTGTTACATAGTCAGAAAATTCAACTACTTTAAGATCAATTCCTTGTTTTTTAGCTTCTTTTGCTAC
Organism: Veillonella sp.; assembly: GCA_018367495.1. The sequence continues at coordinate 7,654 of JAGZGB010000033.1, forward strand.
AGCTTCAGCTACTTGTGCATGAGGACCAGATGTAGCACCTATTTTGATTTCTTTTGGTGTTTGCGTTGCTTGATTTGATGTACTACCACAACCAGCGATAGCAAATGCAAGAGCACCGATAAGTAATGGTGCTAATAATGTTTTTAATTTCATATAACCATCCCTTTCTATTTTTATAATATTTATATCCTATCATGGATAGGGGAATTTGTATATAATAAAAACATATCAGTTATTTATAGATTAAAACTATGATGAAATTTTAGTTCATATATAATACAATACAACATAATATATTGATTACTATGTTATATAAGCGTGTGAATGTTAGGTAGCAAAGTTATATTTTTAAATATTTTTGTATAATTCTTATATAGATTTATATATCTATATGTCGGAATAATGGAGGATTTATGTTTAATTTTGATTTTTATAACCCTACACATATCGTATTTGGTAAAGAACGTTTATCTGAACTAGATACATTGGTACCAAAGGATACAAAGGTGCTCATTACTTATGGTGGTGGATCCGCTGTGCGCAGTGGTCTTATTGATCGTGTTGTGAAAGCTCTTGGTAACCGTAAGGTAGAGCAATTCGGTGGTATTGAGCCAAACCCATCCCTTGAAACGTGTGAACGTGCCGTTGCGTTCATTAAAGAACATGGCGTAGACTTTGTCCTTGCTGTAGGTGGCGGTTCTGTAGTAGATGCTACAAAACTCATCGTTATGGGTGCTACTTATGATGGACCTGTTATTGATGTTATGAAAGCTGGTGTGCCAGAGGTTCCTGTGGAAATGGTGCCAAATCCATTACCATTTGGTACAGTTATGACGCTACCTGCAACTGGTTCTGAAATGAACAATGGTGCCGTTATTACTTATGGTGATGGTAAGTTTCCTGTATTCAGTAGCTTAGTATTCCCTAAGTTCTCCATGCTTGATCCAACATTGACTTTCACATTGCCTGAAAAACAAGTTAAGAATGGTGTTATCGATACCTTTGTACATACTACAGAACAATATTTAACATATCCTGTAGAGGGCCGTATTCAAGATCGTTTCAGTGAAGGTATTTTGAAAACTATGATTGAAATCGGCAAAGAAACAGTAGAAAATCCAGAAAACTACGACATTCGTGCTAACCATGTGTGGGCTTCTACTTTGGCATTAAATGGTTTGATCGGTGCTGGTGTGCCACAAGACTGGGCGACACATCTAATCGGTCATGAATTGACAGCGGTTTATCATCTTGATCATGGTATTACCTTGGCTATCGTATTGCCTGCATTGTTAGAAGTGAAAAAAGCAGACAAACTTGATAAATTAGCACAATATGCTACACGGGTATGGCATATTACAGAAGGTACAAAAGAAGAAAAAGCAAACAAAGCTATTGCTAAAACTCGTGAATTCTTTGAGTCATTAGGCGTATCTACACATTTGAAAGATTATGGTCTTGGCGAAGAAGCAGTTGATAAAATTGTGAAACAATTAGAAGCCCATGGTATGACACAACTTGGTGAAAAAGGTGATGTAACACCAGAAGTAGCTCGTGAAATTTTAACGCGTGCTTTATAATACATGGGATTAACAGTTTGAGTTTGTATAATATAGAATGGAGGCAATTTCTATAAATGAAATAAAACATAGAAGTGCATTTTCTGTTGCGCTTCCTATAATGATCCCTATGGGGTTTAGCTTCTTCTTCCTTGGATTAGGTTTTGGCTTGTATGCTATCAGTCAGGGATTACCTTGGTGGACTGCCCCTGTTTTAGCTAGTACAATTTTTGCAGGCTCTATGGAGTTCGTAACTATTGGGCTACTGATGGCAGGCTTTGATCCTGTAAATGCTTTTATGTTGACCTTGTTTGTTAATGGGCGCCATTTTTTCTATGGTTTATCTGCATTACAGAGATATGTGAATATGGGGTGGAAATGGGTTCCTACTGTTGCCTGGATGTGTGACGAAAGCTTTGCAATTAATGTATCTACAAAGTTGCCCGATGATGTGGATGAAAAATGGTTCTACTTCCATGTATCGTGGCTTAATTATACCTTTTGGGTGGTGAGTACCTTTATAGGGGGCTTGTTCGGCGATTTATTAGCATCTGTAGATTTGCGTGGTATTGGTTTTGTACTACCTGGCTTATTTATTGTTATATTCCTTGAAATGTTATTTAATGCTAAGAGTAATAATATTCGAGGTTTTGGTGCTATTGGAGCCGTTTTAGCAGTAGTAATGCTTCTGTTGACGGGAAAATCCTTATTTATGCTTGCTTCTATGGGGTGTATGCTCGTAGTATGTTATATAGCGTATAAATGGGGAGGTGTACATCTTGACTAGTTTTGAAATGGTCATTACCGTTGCTATTGTCGTAGCAGCTACATTACTTACACGTTTCTCTGCTTTTCTTATTTTTCCACCTGGTAAAAAGGCCCCAGATTTTGTACAGTATTTAGGTAAGGCATTGCCTGCAGCTGTTATGGGTATGCTTGTTGTATATACCTTTAAAGATACAATTGTGCTTTCCTATCCTTATGGCATTCCAGAACTTATTGCTTTATTAGTAACCGTTGGCATGCACCTATGGAAGCGAAATATGTTCATGTCTATTGGAGCAGGCACTGTAGTTTATATGATACTTATACAAGCCGTCTTTAATGTGTCTAAATAAATTAAAATAAAATAAACCACTTATATCTATTCCTAAAAGGAGATGATATAAGTGGTTTTGTTTTATATTTTATTTAAGTTGTAATAGTCTTTCAAGGCCTGGTGCAGTGTGATGATCTTCCAAGAAGTCTTGCTGATCTAACAATTCCATAACATCCATATCGATGTTCGTAAGTTTGAAATCGAATACATTGAAGTTAGCTTCCATATGACTTACATTATTTGCTTTTGGTAATGGAATGATGCCTCGTTGGATGTGCCAACGTAAGATAATTTGGTGTTTTGTAACACCGTACTTTTCAGCTAAGCTCTTGATGATAGGGTGGTCAAATACAGGTTGGCGATCACGGGTGAATGGAGACCATGCCATGCCCACGACTTGATGTTTTCTCATCAATTGAATAAGAGCTTGGCGTTGGTTGAATGGGTGGCATTCAATTTGGTTTACTACAGGTTTTACATTACAGTGGTATAACAAATCGATTAATCGGTCTTCATAGAAGTTAGATAAACCTAGCCCACGTAACACATTTTGGTCGTATAACTCTTCCATGGCTCGCCAAGAACCATAATAGTCGCCAAGGGGTTGATGTACGAGCATAATATCAATATAATTAGTATCTAATTTTTTTAAGGAGCTTTCAACAGCACGCATTGTATTATCGTAGCCTGCGTCGGTATGCCAAATTTTTGTGGTAATAACGATGTCAGTACGTTTAACACCAGATGCTTTGATGCCTCTACCAACGGCCTCTTCGTTGCCGTAGTATGCAGCTGTGTCGAGTAATCGATAACCTACGTTTAGTGCGTTGGTTACGGCTTGTTCTGTTTCCCCTTCGCTACCTGTTTTATAGGTACCATAACCAATAGAGGGAATAAAGCTACCGTTATTTAAAATTCTAAAATCCATCCGTTCTTCCATGAGAACCTCCGTTATATCCATTAATTAAGGGAATTAGCTTTCATACAATTCTAATTGATTTTATGATATACTAAGGTATTGATAAAAATCAATATGACAGGAAGTGACAGAATGAAATTAAATCGATTCTATTCTGTAGTTGCTATGCTTGGTGTTGTGATGATGGCCTTGGCCATTGCTGGTTGCGGTACAAAAACTGTATCCGTTGCTGATGTAACATACAAGGATATGCCGCTGCAGATTCATAATGACGCCAATGTAACCGCTCTTAATAAGGCGACGGTAACACCAACGTTAACGGGGCAGGTCGCATATGCTGTGAAAGTAGGTGACCAAGTACAACAAGGTCAAACTTTGGCTACTGTAGATACATCGGCTTTACAGCAACAGCTAGCATCCTTACAAGGTCAGTTATCGCAAGCGCAAGCTCAGTCTTATGCGACATCTGTGACGACTACGACGGCCGCATCTGTAGATAGTGCTCAATTGGCACAGGCCCAGAAAATGCGTGAAGCGGGTATGATTACACAAAAAGAATATGATCGTATTGTAGAACGGTCTCAACCACAAACTACGACAGTAACAACTGGTGGTGGCGGTGGTAGTGGAGTAAATACCGCAGCTATTCAAGCTCAAATTGCACAAGTATCTGCACAAATGGCAGCATCTACAATTGTGGCGCCTATAGCGGGTACGGTAACAGCTATTTACAATGAAGACCGTCAAATGGCCATTGCTGATCGTCCATTCATGATGATTCAACAATCGACACCGATGGTGGCATCCCTTAGTATTCCTCGTGATGCGGCGATGAAACTCGGTACGCCTGATGCCAAAAGAGGTATCAAGGTACTTCTCAAGGTGGAGGATCAAGAATTACCTGGTGAATTGACTTATGTAGATGTCACTCAGCCAGAAAATGTTCCAAGTGTCCTTGTGAAAGCTACTTTTAATAATGACAAAGGTCTCATCAAGGCTGGTGAGTTCTATACGCTCATCATCGAGTCTGATATAAAGGCGAAGATGTTAACCGTACCAAGTAAGGCTGTTCGTGAAAACCAAGATGGCAAGTACGTATATGTATTAACTGAAAATAATACTGTCGACGTGCGTGTTGTTGAAGTAGGCACTACAGTAGATGATGATGTAGCGATTATTTCAGGGTTAAATGAAGGTGATAAAGTCATCACTACAGATGGTACCTTTGAATTAGGAGAATCTGTAAAATTATAACTACAAACTAAGTGACTTCGATAGCGAATTATGAAGAGCCTAATGAATATTTGGCTATATACGATTTTTACCAATGATGATGGTAACCTTAAAAGAGGAATCTGATAGGAGGGATTATTATTTTAGAATTTAAACGTTTTGAATTAAGTGATAAAACATTAATCGATACATATTTTGAACAACATCATTATGAATCATCTGATAACTGCTTTACTACACTATATATGTGGCAAGATGCGTACGGTATTCGCTGGGCTGAGGAAAATGGTGTACTGTATATCCAAGGTGGCGGTAAGCGTGAACCATTCCTATTGCCCCCATTTGCTGGTAAAGATGCAAAGTTCCTTGATGGTTTGTTACGCGCTAAAGAATGGTTTGTGGAAAATAATTTACCATTCCGATTTAAAGGCATTAGCAAAATTATGAAGGATCGCATGGAAGAATTATGTCCTGGACGTTATACTTTCACACCTGACCGCGATAATTTTGAATACATTTACAAGTCTGAAGATCTCATCAACTTGTCTGGTAAGAAATTCCGCCAAAAGAAAAACCATTTAAATCAATTCCGTATGCAATATTCTAATTATGAATATTTGCCAATCACAGAAGACCTTATCCCATTATGCCGTGAAACTGCTGCATCTTGGGTGGAAACTCATCACGAAGAAGGTATCGAAGATGAATTAGTTGCTATCAATTTATTGTTTGATAACTGGGATACGTTAGGACTTAAAGGTGGGGCTATAAAATTGTTTGGCCGCGTGGAAGCCTTCAGTATCGGTGAATTGTTGAATGATAAAATGGCGTTGATTCATATTGAAAAAGCAAATCCAGATATTCGAGGTTTGTACCAAGCAATCAATAATGAATTCATTCGTCATGAATTTAGCGATGTAGAATTCATCAACCGTGAAGAAGATATGGGCTTGCCTGGTCTTCGCCAAGCAAAAGAATCTTACAATCCAGATCACTTTGCTGAAAAATATGACGCAGTGTATGCTAACGAAGCAGATAATGCGACAGGCGGTAAATAAAAAATTGAGCTATGAAGCCGATGTGCTTCATAGCTCCTTTTGTTATAATAGAAGTATTAGCCTATCTATTTGACTACACATTGCGTATCATCATGGCGATGCGATGCGATGCAACAGATAGAGCATGGTTTTTTTATACTAAACGAGGATATACTTATGGAATTTAGAATTGCAACAGCTCAAGATACGCCACATGTGGAAAATCTATGGGCCTACTGCTTTGAACCAAAGGAAGATCCATTCTTCCAATATTACTTTACAAATTGTTATGAACCGGAAAATACAGTGGTTGGTCTTGAACAAGGTCAATTGTTGAGTACTGTTCATTTGCGTCAATATAATATCAATGTTCGTGGTGCTGTATTGCCTACAAGCTATATGGTTGGTGTAGCTACACATCCAGCTGCTCGCCGTGGTGGCGTAGGTGGTGCTTTGTTAAAGACTTCTCTTGAAGAACTTCGTAACCGTGGTCAAGTCTTGACGATTTTGATGCCTTCTAAGGCCGCATTCTACCAACAATATGGTTGGGAATTATATGCACATCAATGGGTCAACACTATGTCTCTTGAAGAGTTACGTCCTATGACGGATAAATCATTGAGCTTTGGTTTACTTAATAGCGTAGATCAATGGACTTTATTGGATCCTGTATATAAAGCGTATACAGCTCGCCTTTCTGGCTATGCTGAACGTGGTGAAAAGGAATGGAAACGCTTACTTGGCAGCTTCTTTGCAGAAGGCGTTAATATCGCTGTTGTACGTAATGATGATGGTGTTATCGAAGGCTATGCAGTGTATCGTTTAGGCCAACCTGAAATTCCTGTTTCTGAATTAGTTTACTCTACACGTCGTGCGCAACGAGCATTGTTGAATTATTTCTATAATCACCGCTCTCAAGGCACTACAATACGTTGGAATGAAGGCCTTCACGATACATACTATCGATTTTATCCTGATGGTAAAAGTGGCCATTCTACGATGCCATACATGATGAGTCGTATTGTGGATGTGAAAGCTGCCTTTGAGGCGATTCCTGTGAATCCAGAGGCCTTGATGATGCCTATTACAATGATCTTTGGTGTGAAAGATAGTCTTTGTGAGTGGAATGAAGGTCGCTATGAAGTACAATATGGCGGTACATTAACTCCATCTGTAAAAAAAGTGTCTGATACATTAGATGGTGAAGTAGATATCACTGTTGAAATTGGAGCTTTAAGTCAACTCTTGATGGGAACACTAACAGCTCATGACCTTGCCTTTGAAGGTAAATTGGTAGCTAGCCAAGAATGGTTAGATTTCTTCGATATTCTATATCCTGAACAAAAAACATATATTAACGAATGGTGGTAATATGAGCTGGAAAACGTATACAGTGAAAGAACCAACAGAATTGACAATCTCTAAATATGTAAAGGAACGCTTTTCATTATCCTCTCGAGATATTCAAATGATGTTCCGCAAGAAACGGGTGAAAGTGAATAGCCGTGTAGCTCATTCTCAGCGCTCTCTCAAAAAAGGTGATATATTAATCTTAGAACTACCACAGGATAAGGACTATGGTGTCGATGTAGAAAAAGGGACTATTTCTGTTCTCTATGAAGATGCTCATACTTTGATAGTTAATAAACCGCCATTCATGCTTGTTCATCCTGCAGGGCAAACTAAATCTGGTACATTGAGTAACTATGTAGCTGGATATTATGCGAAAAAAGGTGTAGTACATAAGGTGCGTCCGGTGCATCGTCTTGACCGAGATACATCGGGTTGCATTCTTTTCGGTAAAACAAAGGAAGCGCAACAATACTATACAGATGAACTACAAGCTGGTCGTATTGACCGTATTTATACGGGGCTTGTAGAGGGTCAAATTGACGGGGATGGCATTGTGGATGAATCTATCGGAGTGGATCCTGTCTTTGATAACCGCCGTGTAGTTGATGAATTTGGACAACCGGCTCAGACAGAATATACAGTTCTAGGTCATGAAGGCGGTCTGACACTGTTAAAATTCAAGCTGTTAACTGGGCGAACACATCAAATCCGTGTTCACATGGAACATATAGGTCACCCTATTGTTGGTGATGCCATGTATGGTACGCGTAATAAACCATATACGCGCCAATGCTTGCATGCATCAGAAATCACCTTTATACCCTATGGTAAGGATGAGCCTATCACAGTAAACTGCGAAGTAGGGGATAATTTTGGCTGTGAAAAGTCCTGATTGTATTTATAAATTCTATCGATTATAATTTATATGATGATGTGGTCATAGAGCGTGCCACGTAAAATAAAGAAAGCTCAATTGCTAGATGTGGACATAGAGCGTGCCACGTGAAATAAAAAAAGCTCAATCGATGATAAAAAGATATACCCATTGATGATTGTGTATACACGTATACAAAAAACAATGGTGATAAAAAATCATAGTCTATGACTTAAAGTCATAGACTATGTTTTTTTTATATTTTCAATACACAGTGGACAGGAGTATACTATGTATAGACAAAATTCTATAGAATTTAAAATTTAGATGATATTATTGATTGTAATTAATTGATAATTGCACTATATAGAAGGTTCTTTAGAAATAGTTTATAGTTTATACTTTCACCAAGACCGAACGGAACGATGCCGAAGTGCTTGGAGTGATCAAGTGATATGAAGGAGTGCACGTTATGGATATGAATCAGAGCACAATCGAGCAACAACGTCTAGAACAAGCTAGACTTGAAGCTAATGGTATGTACAGCAGCCAATTTGAAAAAGATGCTTGTGGTATGGGTTTTGTCGTTAATATTAAGGGGAAAAAATCCCATGATATTATCGATGATGGCTTGCGCATTTTAGAGCGCCTTGAGCATCGTGGTGGCGCTGGTGCTGATAAGGACACAGGGGATGGTGCCGGCATTTTAGTACAAATTCCTCATGAGTTCTTCAAACGCGAATGCGAAGTGCTTGGTATCAATTTACCTGCAGCTGGAGAGTACGGCGTAGGCATGGTATTCGCTCACAAATATGAAAGCCTCCGTAACGAGCAAAAACGTATTTTTGAAGAGGTTGTACGCGAAGAGGGGCAAGTAGTCCTTGGTTGGCGTGAAGTACCAGTAGATGGTACTAAAGTTGGTCATGAAGCTGCTGCCATTCGTCCATGGATGATTCAAATCCTCATCGGTAAAGGCCCAGACATTACAAATAACAAAGAGTTTGAACGCAAATTATACATCATCCGTAAATTAGCGGAAAAACGCATCATTCCATTAAGCAAAGAATTATCTAGTGATTTTTATATTGCATCTTTGTCCTCTAAAACAATCGTATATAAAGGTATGTTGACACCTGGTCAATTGAGAGACTTCTACCTTGACTTAAGTGACCTTGACTTTACATCTGCATTGGCAATGGTTCACTCTCGTTTTAGTACAAATACTTTCCCAAGTTGGGCTCGGGCACATCCTAACCGTTTCTTGGTTCACAATGGTGAAATCAATACTATTCGCGGTAATGTAAACTGGATCAATGCTCGTGAAGGTAAAGCAGAATCTCCATTATTCCCGGATATCAAAAAAGTATTCCCTGTAGTAGACGACAGCGGTTCTGACTCTGCTATGTTTGATAACACATTGGAATTCTTGCACATGACAGGTCGTTCCTTGCCTCATGCCATCATGATGATGATTCCTGAACCTTGGGAACGCAATAACCTTATGAGCCAAGAAAAACATGATTTCTATGAGTTTAATAGTTTCATGATGGAACCATGGGATGGTCCTGCCGCAATGGGTTTCACTGATGGTACTGTTATCGGTGGTGTACTTGACCGTAATGGTTTGCGTCCTGCTCGTTACTATGTAACAACTGATGATCGCGTTATTATGGCGTCTGAAGTAGGTGTAGTCAACGAAAATGCTGAAAATATTCGCGCTAAAGGTCGTTTGGAACCAGGTAAGATGCTTCTCATTGATACGGAAGAACAGCGTATTATTTCTGACGAAGAAATCAAACAACGCGTTGCTACTGAATTACCATATAATGAGTGGGTCAAAGAACACGTTATTCACTTATCTGAAATTACACAAGCTGATGAAAGCGATATTCCAAAAGTAGAAGATTTATTCACAAAACAACAAGCTTTTGGATATACTCAAGAAGACCTTGTACGTATGATTGTGCCTATGGCTAAAGATGGTAAAGATCCTGTAGGTGCAATGGGTGCGGATGCTCCTCTTGCTATCTTGTCTGATAAACCACAATTGTTATATAGCTACTTCAAGCAAATGTTCGCGCAAGTAACCAATCCTCCAATTGATTCCATTCGTGAGGAAATGGTTACATCTACTCGTGTTATGCTTGGTAACTCTGGTAACTTAACAGACCCTAACAAAGCTGGTACCTATGCGTTGTCCATGCGTACACCAATTCTTACAAATCAAGAATTGGCGTCCATTAAGGCTCTTGACTGCCGTCGAATGAAATCTGTTACATTGCCAATCCTCTTCGACCCAACTAAGGGTGCGGATGGCTTGCGTGATGCGTTGAATGAATTGTGCGAAAAAGCAGAAGAAGCAGCACGTACAGATCAAAATGTATTGATTTTATCCGACCGTGGAGTTGATGAAAATCATGCACCAATTCCAGCGTTGTTAGCTGTAGCAGCTGTTCATAATCACTTAATTAGAAAAGTATTGCGCACAGAAATTGGTCTTATCCT
>JAGZGB010000205.1 GCA_018367495.1 Veillonella sp.
AGTGGGGAATACTCTTGCAAAGATGGATAGATTTTTACAGGACGCAAGTTACAGAACAAACCAAGCTCCTTACGAAGACCGAGGATTGCTTTCTCAGGAAGGATAGCAGGATCTACATTATCCCATTTAGGACCGCCTACAGCACCAAGCAATACAGCATCAGCCGCTTTACAAGCCTCGATAGTATCCTCAGTCAAAGGCACACCATGCGCATCAATAGACGCACCGCCCGCTTTTTTATCGATCCAATTAACCTTTACACTGGCTTTCTCAAAAGCCACATCACACACAGCCTTCGCTGCTGCAATAATCTCAGTACCGATACCATCACCAGGAATCAATACAATATTCTTTCCACTCATCTTACCTCTCCAATATATAGTAAATACTCATAGATGAACCACAACCCCATCAGCCTTTATTCCACTATTTAATTCTATATGCCAGGGTCGAACCTTCACACTCCCGAGAGCCGAATGCTCGTCGAAAACGACTTTGGCCCTGCGGAGGCCGCAGGCCGAAGTCAGACCTGGCCAGTGGAGGCTTGAGACGAGTGTTCGGCTCGCCCTTATTTGCGGTTTTTCGCAAAGTTCACAAGACCGCCGGCTGCCGCAATGTCTTGAATGAATTGTGGCAACTCAGTCCCTTGGTATTGTTCGTTTTTCGTCAAGTTGTACACGATACCTTTAGACAAGTCTACACCGATTGCATCACCTGCATCGATACGATCAACTTGTTCACCGATTTCCACAACTGGTAAACCAATGTTGATAGCATTACGGAAGAAGATACGTGCAAAGGAGTGGGCAATGATCACGGGCACGCCTTTAGCTTTGATAACGCCTGGAGCGTGTTCACGGGAGGAACCACAACCAAAGTTTTTGCCCGCTACCATGATTTCGCCAGCTTTCACATTAGGAGCGAATGTAGTATCAATATCTTCCATCGCATGTTCAGCCAATTCGTTCCAATCGGCAATCGCCAAGTAACGAGCCGGAATGATTACGTCTGTATCTACATCATCGCCGTAGCGCCAGATTTTTTTGCTTTCAAAATCCATATTAAACCTCCTCAGGGCCTGCAATGCGGCCTAATACAGCACTCGCTGCCGCCACGTAAGGGCTTGCCAAATATACTTCAGAATCAACGTGACCCATACGACCACGGAAGTTACGGTTTGTAGTGGAAACAGTGCGTTCCCCTTCAGCCATGATACCCATGTAACCGCCAAGGCATGGACCACATGTTGGCGTGGACACAGCACAGTCAGCTTGAATGAAGATGTCCAATAAACCATCTTTCATAGCTTGATCGTATACATCTTGGGAACCAGGAATTACGATACAACGAACGAA
>JAGZGB010000206.1 GCA_018367495.1 Veillonella sp.
AATGCGCATGCTTCACTGGCCTGATTCCATGGCGACGTATATGACAGGGGACAATATCTTGTTCTCCAACGATGCATTCGGTCAACATTTTGCCGTAGAAGAACTGTGGGCAGACAAGGCGGATCAATGCCGTCTATGGGAAGAGGCGATGAAGTATTACGCTAATATCTTGAACCCATTCTCTCCATTGGTAAAAGCCAAAGTTGAAGAAATTCAAAAACTCAATTTGCCAATCGATATCATCGCTACAAGTCATGGTGCAATTTGGCGCGAAAATCCAATGCAAATCGTAGAAAAATACTATGAATGGTCTCAAGCGTATCAAGAAGACCAAGTCACAATTGTATACGACACGATGTGGGATGGCACCAAGAAATTGGCCCATAAGATTGCTGAAGAAATTGCGAAACAATCCCCTGAAACACGTGTTAAGATTTTTAACATTAGCAAAACCAATAAAAATGACATCATGACGGAAGTTTTTAAGTCTAAAGCCATTGCTGTAGGGTCCCCAACAGTAGGTAATAGCGTATTATCTTCCGTAGCTGGTTGGCTCGATTTCTTGCGTGAGTTGAAATTTAAAAATAAAAAGGCTGCTGTATTCGGTACCTATGGTTGGTCTGGTGAATCTACAAAGGTACTCCGTGAAGAGTTGACTAAATATGGATTCTCTGTAGTAGAACCTGAAATCAAATGCAACTGGAACCCAGAAGAATCCGACTTTAATAAAGCAGAAGCACTTGTAAGTGCATTATTAGCATAATTACATATAATAAAGAAAGATTCTTGTTATAAAACCCCTATTTTTGATATGTACCCCCTTTACTGGATAATCAGTAAAAGGGGTATTTTCATGAAGAATAGGGGCCTTCTTTTTTTAAACATATACATAAAATATTAGTCAATATAAATTGTATTTGTCATGTTTATTCTCATAACATTCTCGTTAGCGTTTTTTGGGGCACCGATTTGCATTGATAGATACTGGCACTATAGAAATATAAAATTATAATAAAATGAAAAGTTACTGATTAAATATACAAAATAGTTTAATTCACATATAATTCATGAATTAAGTGTGAATGTGAATTAATGAGGATATAAGGTATATTTTGCGTACTTATAAGGTGGTTATTTATTTATAAGTTATACAGTTTGTTATATGAGAAAAGTTTACAAAGTTGCGAAAAATTTAACTCATAAGGGGAAATAATGAGTAAAATTTATTTCCCTGTAAAGCTAGGAATAAAGCGGATTTTGATAGGTATAAAGACTTGGTAATTTGGTTTGTGTTAGAAAAAAGGGTTGTGTATATCGTAAAACTTTGATATGCTATGCGGGTAATC
>JAGZGB010000207.1 GCA_018367495.1 Veillonella sp.
ATAATCTTCGGCAAGCATAACAGGATGGACAGTACAAATAATACGCCGCCACCGATAGAGACAACATAAAGAAATCCGTACGGTATGTAGGTTGCAAGACCTGTAATACATATAATTAAGCCATATACAAAGGATATAGCACTTATGGTGAGCCAAAAATCGGCTGTATTGGTACGTCCCTTACTGTTCGCATAGTTTTCCACTAGCTCACGATAGAGGATTTCGTATACTCTCTGTTTCATAAAACTCCTACCATAATCTTAGATAATAAACATATATAGATATTCCTATTATACTATGATTTATCAACTTAGTTGATTCATTTTTTGTTCACGAAATATGCCTATACTACAGATATATTTCTTACAACTAAAATTCGTACAATCAATTATACAGGAGATAATTATGAAAGATAAATTAATGAAAGCAGTAGCCTTGGCTAGCTTAGGTGCCTTCTTAACAGTTGGTATTGGTGCCAATGTAGCCCAAGCCAAAGATTACCACTTCAAAATCGGTGAAAATCATCGCATGGTAAAAAATGATGATGGCACAGTAGATAGCAGCGCTCATCCATGGTACAAAGTAAATGATAAAAAGAAAAAGCACAGAAAGCATAGAATATCTGAACGTGAAAAGCATGATAAAAATGCAACAGCAAAACGCAGTGAACAACATCAACGTTCTGAATCCTCTAATGACTAAGCCTTGTGCATAATACATATTACTAGCCCTAAAAACACAAAACTAAATTAACCAACCAATGAAAAGGACGTTATACATTGTATAACGTCCTTTTGTGTTATCCCCTATATAATTTTTCCCAAGGCTATATGAGTTATTATGTTATGCGCCAGCCTTTAGAACAGCTTGTTTCATGGATCGTACGTAATCAAACAACGCTTGGTCCGCATGTTCACCGTGTTCTGCCACGATTTTAACGATGGCAGAACCTACGATGGCTCCATCGGATACGCGCGCCATAGCTTCCGCTTGTTCTGGCTTGGAAATACCGAAACCAACAGCTACAGGGATATCTGTATATTTGCGAATCGTTTCAACGATGGACTTAATATCCGTCTTAATTTCACTGCGCATGCCTGTAACGCCAAGGGAAGATACACAGTATACAAAGCCTTCTGCGTCTTTGGCAATCATTTCGATACGGTTTTCAGATGTTGGCGCAATTAAGGATACCACTTCAACGCCATGTTTGTGAGCCACACTAGCGAGCTCGCCTTTTTCTTCAAACGGCATATCTGGCACGATAACACCAGAAATGCCAACCTCTTCGCAGAGGGTAAAGAATTTTTCACGACCGAATACGTAAATAGGATTCAAATA
>JAGZGB010000208.1 GCA_018367495.1 Veillonella sp.
AATATTAGTATCCCCAAAATCTCGGTCCGGATTATCCTTGCTAAGACGTGGCACCTTCCCACCGTAACCAGCATAAACAGCACTCATATAATAATGACCCAATTCTCGTTTAGAAGCAGGCGCATCATTTTTAAGACGAACCACTAAATCCTTATCTACCGTTAACTGGGATCCAAATCCATTGTAAATACCTGTTACATTTTTACTTTTACCTGCATCGGTTAAGCTTTTTCCATGTACATTAACCGTTAACGTATCCGTAATATGTTTAACTTCAGGTGCTGTTTGTACAGGTGAGCCCATTGTTAAACCGAGCAGTTCTTCTGCTTTATCACTCGACACATTGATTTCAGTAGCCGATGCAGAATAGGACATTCCAGTTAATACTAATACAGCCATCACTGCAGCTATATGACGTGGTAGTTTCATAAAAATCTCTCTTCTTTCTTATCTATAAACATGGTTCTCTCACGAAACGCGTTCAAACTATTATACACAAAAACCTAGAAAGACCCCCTAAGTCCAACTTAGGAGGTCTTTTCTAATTTACACACTCAGTGAATACTATACGATAATGATTATTCAGGATTGATAATGAATGACAATGCGCTGAAGTATTTATTTTGTTCTCCTTTAGTTTGAGTTGGGAAGCCTACTTCTACGCCTACTACGTTAAGGCCGTTAGCACTTACTGTAACAGTTGCTTTACCGTTTGCATCAGCTTGGCTTTCATTTGTAAGGTCGTTAATTACGTCCTTAATAAGCGGAGCATTTGCATAAGGTTTACCATCTTTCAACACTTGGATTTCATAAGTATCACCTTTTCTAAGTGTCAATGGGTTAACAGATGGGATAATTTGAATGAAAGCAGTTTTGTTGTTGAAAGGTTTTGCATCAGCGTTCCAGTAGTGAACATCGTATTTGATAGCATGTGTACTTTTTGTAGCGCCTGGAACTTCTGTAATTGGTTTATGTACAGTTTTGCCATCTTTATCTTTGGTCCAATAACCATAGTCAAAATCAGTTACTGTAATGCCTAAGTTATCAGAAGGTATAATTGCTACATTTTTTTCATGTTTGATAACTTGTAAAGGAATTACCATACCATTATTATCCAAACCAACGATACCTTTTACCATTTCTGGGCTATAAGCATCATCTACCGGACCTTCGCCAAGAACTAACGCTTTTTCATCTAAACGGTTAGCAAAAAATACGCCATGTGCATCAACAGAAGAGCATACACAGCCTGCAGCTAAACCTACAGCAAATAAGGATGCTAATAATTTCTTATTCATAAGAACCTCCATAATCAATAACTTATATCAACAAACTTG
>JAGZGB010000209.1 GCA_018367495.1 Veillonella sp.
TCTGAGATTTATATTTTGAATAAACGACAAGCTTATATTGAAGAATAATATATTGTTAATCGTGTTTGTGAAAGTAGCATCAACCGCTCAATGCGGTTGATGCTTTTTTGCGTATATAATCAGAATATTTAATGTATATATTATGTCCTAATTACTATTTATATTTTTTTAGAAATAAAACCCATTATAGTTATATGTATTGTTGACATATTAAAAACATATTGGTATAGTAGGTTATATAATTTTTTAGGACGAGGTGTTCTGAAACCTTATTTCATCTAGGTTTTAGAAAAGTGCGGAAGTGGCATGTGTCAAAATCGCCCCCTTGTTATGAGGTAGAAAGAGGGGAAGTTATGAAGAAGACATGGTATCTAATCATCGGAGTGGTTCTCTTGGTTATTGGCTGCATAGCCTATGGTTATCATGAACACCATAAACCAAAGACGGCACAAGAATTAAAGACTGTACGCGTAGCCTATTTACCAATTACTCATGCATTGCCAGTATTTGCTACAAAAGAGCTGGAAACGGCAAATGGTCCTGTTCATGTAGAGCTTGTTAAATATGGGTCTTGGCCAGAGCTTATGGATGCGTTAAATACTGGTAAGGTAGATGCCGCAGCTGTTCTTGTTGAACTTGGTGTAAAGGCTCGTGAACAAGGCATTGATGTCCGTGCTGCTGCACTTGGTCATACAGAGGGTAATATTATTATCGTTAATAAGGATATTAACTCCGTTCAAGACTTAAAAGGCAAATCCTTTGCTATCCCTCATAAACAATCAACTCAAAAAGTTCTCGTGGATTGCATGCTTGAAGAAGCGGGTCTTTCTGAAAAAGATGTACAAATCGTAGAAATGAGCCCTCCAGAAATGCCATCTGCTCTATCGGTAGGTCAAATTGCTGGGTATAGTGTAGCCGAACCATTTGGCTCTCTAGCCCTTGAAATGGGAACTGGGAAGGTCTTCGAAGATCCTGACCATCTCTGGCATGATAATATTTGCTGTGCCCTCGTGTTTAATGGTCAATTCGTCGATGAACATCATGACTTGGCAAAAGCTTTCACCAAGGCCTATCTCGATGCAGGTAAATACCTAGATGAGCATCCAGAGTCCCAAAAAGAAATTGCCTTAAAATATTTAAAGTTTAAGGATCCTATTATTGAACGTTCCTTACAAGTGATTGGGTTTGGAGATTTAGCCCTTACAGAGGACCGTTATAATGCGCTTGTGCATCATATGACACATATTGATTTAATCAAAAAAGTGCCGACCTATTCAGAGTTTGTAGATCAATCATTGTTACCATAGGAGGGGGACCATGAAGAAATATACATA
>JAGZGB010000034.1 GCA_018367495.1 Veillonella sp.
TGTTTGAGCTTGACCGATCATGTCTTTACCGCTCATGGCAACTGGGATAGCTTCCTGTTGAATTGGCGTAGGCTCTTCAAAGCCCATATCGTTTAACGCTCTTAGAACAGGTTCGCTAATCATTAATTGTTCAAATTTTTCTAACATCTAAATGTGTTTCCTCCTATCGCGCACGAATTATGCGCGTTAAAATAGTATATCATATTTCGAAGGTGAGCGCTATAAGAGTAATTGCGAAACTAAACTAAATAGACTTTCTTCTCTCCCTTAAATGTTCTATTAAAACAATTCCACCTGATACACAAAGGAAAGCAAGGTATGATAAATGAATAGGCGTATACAAGCATTCAACAAGAACAACCCATAGAAGTAATAGTAATTTAGAAATCCATTTTGTTGTTATTCTATCGGCTATCATAAATATAGATAAATTAATAATTATTTTAATGATTATCGCAGCGATTATAACGATTGAAGTAAATTCTTCTCTATAATCTGTCAGTTCATATAAGGGATATAATAAATAACTCAATAGAGCACTAAGTATTATTAAGATCCAAATATTTAGTCCCTTCAAAAGTTTAGATTTACTATAGTAAAATACTCCAACCAAAAGAAAAAGTAAAACACTAAGTAATATTCCTATAACTAATAGATAATCTAAATGAATCATGGTTTATACTGTCCTTTAATCATTTTCACCAGTCTCTTTTACAATACACTCTTAAATATTCTTAATTATAGCATACGGCAGCTCCACACTTATTAGATACTGATCCTCTATATTATGCACAAAAAAGGCACCTCGAAGGAGGTGCCTTCTTATTATGGTTTATTGAAGAATTCTATATTATTAGTCTAAGATAATAAAACAATATATATTTTTATTTAGAATAATACCTTCCTAAACGCATAGATGCAAACAGTAATAAACATCAGCATCGAAAATGCGGCAATGAGTCCACGATTGTAATATATACTATCTCTTTTTTGAAAATATCCTGTACACAGTGTAACAAGTGTAAAAATAGTCCAAACACTTCCATAACTCACAATTACTGTATAATTTCTATCAATTATAATTTTAAGAATCAGTAGAACTAAACTTATAAGAGAAATAATAGACAAATATTTTGTTAAACTACCAAAAACTCTATGTTTTTTTATATATTCATACTCTTCATTAATTGAAGTCTTACGAATTTCAAGTTTATATAAGGCTATTCCCGATATGATAGATGCAAAAACAAACGTACTACCTAATATTGTTAACCTACTCATCTTTTACCTCATTTTTCATCGACGATACTTTTCTCGTATTCAATCTTTCTCTTTACTACTTAAAGAATATATCTTTAAACGCATAAGCAGAGCCTACAGCACCGAATAATATTGAAACAATAGCAATAATCCCACGTTTATAATACAAACTGTCTCGCTTTTGAAAAAATCCTGTACACATTATAAAAAGTAGAAAGAATGCCCAAGCCCCTCCAAATCGTGACATAAACTCATAATCTTTATAGACTAAAAAGTTAAGGTTTAATAGCAATATACTCACAATTGCAATTATTGTTAAATACTTGGTTAAATTACCAAAAGCTCTATGTCTTTTGATATATTCATATTCTTCATCAAGGACACGTTTACTAATCTCAAGTTTATATAACCCTATAGATAACGACATAGATATGAAAATCCAAAAATATCCTAACATTTCAAGTTTTTTCATTTTTTACCAGTCTCTTTTACAATACACTTTTAGATGTTCTTTATTATAGCATACGGCAGATCCATACTTATAAGATACTAATTTCCTATATTATGCACAAAAAAGGCACCTCATTCGAGGTGCCTCATTGTTATAGTTTATTGGAGAATTGATAGTATTAATCAACTATATAAGTAAAAATATGTTTTAGGTATAATATAATTAAAAGAATATACTTCAAAATACTGCCAATAATTAAGCAATTATGATTTACTAAACTTTCTAAAGTAGTATAAAAGGAATACTAATGAAACCATTTACTCTTAAGAGATTTGTATTACTATCATTGATTGTACTATCTCTCATACTAACAACGGGTTGTCATCTTCTATCACATTACAGTGAAGAGGAAGTTCAACAATATATAAACAAGGATTATCCTAATCTAACATATCAGTTGGAGGCACAAAGAAACAATAGATGGCAAGTCACCTTTGACAAGTATCCTCAAATGCCCATTGAAATATCTGAAGTCATGCACACCTCGGCACCAGTTGTACCACAAGTTGAGCGAATACTAATAACCAACATTCCGTTGATAACTGTATTTCCATTAATGAAAAACCATTTAACAGCAGAGGAATTATCTTATGCTACATATGACACATCTACCTTGTATATTGAAATGCCTATCCCTTATTCAGCCATACAAAACCAAGATGTAGAAGGTTTTTATAATCGTATGGATCAATTCTGCAAAGAATATGCTAACACCTATCCAGACTTCAAAGAAAGGATATTTATTAGAGTCATTATAAAACCGTCTAATGGTTCTGATTCACCGGAAGAGTATAGAAGAATATTCCGTTTATCTCAATATTGATAAAAGAGGTGTCTCCTAAGGAGCACCTCTTTCATTTATAAAAGGATACTGCCATTTGATATTCTAGAAATATTATATGTAACATCATTTCACACTATCATCAACAATCCTTATAATCCTCCTAAAGAAATCATATCCACCATTTATATAATCACCCATTCCCACTTCCCTATCTTGAAAATATGGTGAAATAGGAAGATATCCCCACACAACACCTAATCCTCCACATATATTGCGGCCACCATCTCCACCTTTATAGGAAAACACATCATTATCATATACAATTTCTCTACAATATGGATCGTCACCTATAACAAGGCCAAAAAAGTTTTCTTTTTCTAACGTATAATCTCCATCATTATCCATCCATTCCATATGCTTTAAATTCATAGAGAAATCTATATTGTTTCCCCATGGAAAGATAGTTCTACACCCCTTGCCAGCTAAATACTCCCACTCTCTTTGTGTAGGCAGAGAATATCTATTATCTTTTATATCCTGTAAAAGTTTCTTAAATGTTGTTTCTTCATAAAGTTTGCCACACCAATTGCTATCGTCTGTTTTATATAAACAAACAGTGTTGTGCACCATCACTTCAGAAATACCTTTTTCCTCCGCTTTTTTTATCATGTTTTGCCATTCTTTATTTTGTGTAAGCATATCATCTGGAATAAGACTCCAGCAGGTTTCACTATACTCTTTTTGTACCAATAATGGATGGATTACAAACTCATCTTCTTGAGTAAAATTATGTTTAAAATACGTTTCTATGTTGGATAGTACCTCTTCATCTTCTAGTGTTTCCCTAATCTTAGTTTGAACATCGTCTTCACTATAGATTTCCTCTTCATATCCCTCGACAAATGGATAGGCAAGCTCCGCTAAATTTTCATCATTAAAAATATCCTGAAATGGTTTATTTTTAAAATCAAATCCTAACGTAACAGTATCTCCAGGAACAAATACAAATTCTATACCATCATGTGAACGATATACCGCCGTATATGTGGATTTTCCAAAGGCAGTAAATTCTTTAAAGCATATTAATTCTAAATTATATATTTTTCCAATCTTATTTAATAATTCCATTCTATCGCTAGTAGATAACAAATCATATTGGGGATTATACAATTTTTTGATGGGAATAGGATTCATTAATTTGATACTCCTTATTTTTATCTAGTACAAATATTCTTCACTATGCATTTACTCTATTTGTTTAAGTATTGCCTTAGGGTTTGATTTTCTAATGGCCCTCTCTAAATAATACGATTTTATATGGCTACAATTATAGCATACTGTATCCTTTCACAAATAATAAGCCATTGTTAAGCACAAAAAAGGCACCTCCAAGGAGGTGCCTCATTGTTATAGTTTATAGAAGATTTGTATTTTATTAATCTAAGTCGTAAAAACCAGATGGTTTATCGCTTAAGTTGATAATGATATTTTTCATTTGAGTGTAGTGTTCAAGAATAACTTTGTGAGTTTCACGGCCGATACCAGATTGTTTGTAACCACCGAATGGTGCGCCTGCTGGGATGGAGTTATATGTGTTAACCCACATACGACCTGTTTCAATTGCTCGAGCTACGCGGATTGCACGGTTGAGGTTTTGTGTAAATACGCCACCGCCAAGACCGTATAAGCTGTCATTAGCTTGTTCGATAACTTCTTCTTCGCTGTGGAATTTAATAACAACAGCTACAGGGCCGAAGATTTCTTCGCGAGCTACGCGCATATCATTTGTCGCATCTACGATAAGTGTAGGTCTGATGAAGCAACCTTTACCAAGTTCACCATCAGTAACGCGTACGCCACCAGCTGCAATGCGAGCCCCTTCTTCTTTAGCAAGTTCTACATAACTAAGTACTTTCTCAACTTGTGCTTCGTAAATCAAGGAACCAAGTTGCGTAGATTCGTCCCAAGGTAAACCAACTTTTACTTTATCAAATAAAGCGGAAAGTTCAGCTACAAATTTATCATAAATTGTATCTTGTACGAAGATACGGGAACCTGCGCAGCATACTTGGCCTTGGTTGAAGAGGATGCCAAGCATTGCCCCATCAAGAGCTTGTTTCCAGTTTGCATCTTCAAAGAAGATATTCGCAGATTTACCACCTAATTCCAATGTAGCTGGAATCAAGCGTTCAGATGCTGCTTTATATACATCAAGACCTACTTCTGTAGAGCCTGTGAAAGCAAGTTTACTGAAGCCAGGATGATCAAGGATATATTGACCAGATTTAGAGCCTTTACCAGTTACGATATTTACAACCCCTGCTGGCAAGATGTCTTTCAAAATATCCCCTAATACTAAAAGGCTAAGAGATGTATGGCTAGAAGGTTTAATAACAACTGTACAACCTGCTGCAAGAGCTGGTGCCAATTTCCAAGCTGCCATTAGGAACGGGAAGTTCCAAGGCACGACTTGACCTACAACGCCAATCGGTTCGCGAACGATGAGGCTCAATGTATTTTCGTCAAATACTTGTGCAGAACCTTCTTCGGAACGAAGCACGCCAGCGAAGTAACGGAAATGGTCAGCACCAAGTGGAATATCTACATTCAAAGTTTCACGGATTGGTTTGCCATTGTCATATGTTTCAACTTGTGCCAAATACTCTTTATGAGCATCGATAGCGTCAGCAATTTTTAACAAGTAATCAGCGCGCTCTACTTGAGATACTGTTTTCCAAGTTTTAAAAGCTTCTGTTGCAGCATCTACTGCTTTATCAACATCGTCTTTCGTAGCCTCTGCACAGATAGCGAGTTGTTCGCCATTAGCAGGGTTATATACATTGAATTCAGCGCCGTCAGATGCAGCTACCCATTCATTATTAATTAAAAGTCCATATCTTTCTTTAAGGTTCAAGCTCATAGCATTACCTCCTATGTAGGAATATAGATTGAGGAAGATTTCCTCTGTGATTTCATCATACGCCTCATATCTAAATATTTCAATCAGATATATCATTTTCGATATATCACTTCTGCATTAATATACATAGTTTTAAGCTATATAGAAAAACCGCACCCTCTAACACCATAGAGGATGCGGTTTTCTATATGATGACTTTTAGTCAATAATAGTTTTTACTTACGATTGTCATTATTTCTATTATTATTTTGGCGACCACCATTGTTATGATTATTATTACGGTTATTATTACGGTTATTATTACGATCGTTGTTTCGACGTTGTCCGTTCTTATTTCTGTTTCGATTATTATCGTTATTCTTTGGCTTTTCTGGTTGTAATGCCTTTACAGATAAACCGATACGATTACGTTTTACATCAACAGAAATAATTTGAGCTTCAATGATATCGCCTACAGCCAGCACATCAAATGGATGTTGGCGACTGTTACAAAGTTCACTACGATGTAAAAGACCATTAGTTTTAAGACCAAAGTCTACAAAGGCACCAAAATCAACTACGTTGTGAACAGTACCTTTTACAACAGTACCAACTTGAATATCTTCAAGGCTTACTACATGTTTTCTAGTAAGCGGTGCTGGCAAATCTTCACGAGGGTCACGACCTGGTTTTGCCAAAGCCCCTAAGATATCTCGTACAGTCGGTACACCTGCATCCAATTTTCCGGCCATTTTTCCGGCATCAACAAGCGGTAATTTCACTTGTAACGCGTCCAGTTGCGCTTTGTCTTGCAAATCTTTCAAGGTAAAACCTAATTCACCAATAATGCGTTCTGCCAATTCATAGGACTCTGGATGAACAGATGTATTATCTAATGGATTTTTACCGTGTTGCAAGCGAAGGAAACCGGCACATTGCGTGAAAGCCGCAGGACCTAAGCGAGGTACTTTCAACAATTCTTTACGGCTTTTAAATACACCATTCTCTTGACGGTATGCAACGATGTTTTTAGCTACTGTGCTAGAAATGCCTGCAATATGTTGCAAAATAGCAGGAGATGCAGTATTGAGCTCTACCCCAACGTGGTTTACTACAGTTTCAACGACTTGATCTAATGTATGAGTCAATTGTTTTTGATTTACGTCATGTTGGTATTGACCTACACCGATAGATTTAGGATCAATCTTAACAGACTCAGCCAATGGATCTTGTACACGCCGTGCAATGGATACGGCACCGCGTATGGTTACGTCTAAATCTGGTAATTCATCGATAGCCAATTTAGAAGCAGAATATACAGATGCGCCTGCTTCATTGGTGATGATGTAATGGCAGTCTAACTTTTCCTCTTCAATCATGGTGGAAGCAAACTGCTCGGTTTCATAGGATGCAGTACCATTACCAATAGATAAGAGAGTAACTTTGAACTTACGGATTTTATCAGCCAATACCTTTTGCGCTTCTTTGCGAAGCTTTTCACTATTCGTTAAATAGTAGGCACCGTAATCTAGCACATTACCTTGTTGGTCGATGATAGCCATCTTACAACCTGTACGGTAACCAGGGTCAAGGCCCATGATAACATGGCCTGCCAAAGGTGGCTGTAATAATAGGTTCTTAAGGTTTACACCGAATACCTTGATAGCTTGCTCATCCGCATTTTCCGTCAACTCATTGCGTATATCACGCTCTAGAGCAGGGAAAATTAGACGTTTGTACGCATCGGCTACTGCAGCCGCCTTATAGTCTGAGAAGATGGATTTTGGATTTTTCTCTAACTTTTGCACCATGTACGCAACATACGTATCACCTGGTACGGTAAGGGCTAATTTCAAAGCCCCTAATTTTTCACCGCGATTAACCGCCAAGATACGGTGAGACGGCATTTGACGAACCGGTTCAGCATATTCTGCGTATTGCAAGAACTGTTGTTGTACCTCTTCATCACCAGTCAACTCAGCTTGAATAAAGCCTTCGTTCCACATCTTTTTACGCAAGTAGGCACGGAAGTCTGCACTATCGCTGACAATTTCCGCTACGATATCTGACGCACCTTGAATAGCGTCCTCTGGAGTTGGCACCTCTTCCGTTACAAATTCTTTAGCAATCTCAAGGGGATCACCAGAGGTAACTGTATCGTTAAGGATCATTTCCGCTAACGGCTCCAACCCACGTTCACGGGCAATCATAGCACGGGTACGTTTCTTAGGACGATACGGCAAATACAAATCCTCTAACTCTTGAAGCTTTGTTGCTGCTCCTAAGGACTTCATTAACTCGTCGGTCATCTTTTCTTGCTCTGTAATAGATGCAATGATTTCTTGACGACGTGTTTCCAAGTTACGCAAGTATTTAATACGTTCTTCAATGGTACGTAATTGCTCATCTTGCAATTCGCCTGTTACCTCTTTACGGTAACGCGCAATAAATGGCACCGTATTGCCTTCGTCCAATAATTCTACGGCAGCTTGCACCTGCTTTGGCTTAACATTTAATTCACTGCCAATAATGGCAAACATTCTTTCACTCATTTAGATGCCTTTCTGCGATAGGTTACAAAACGATGAGGATATTTGTTCTTTTCATCCACCGCGCCGTCTACTACGGAATCAATGGTGAAAGCCTCTTCCGGAAACTCTGGGAAAAATGCATCCCCTTCACATTCGTAGTCTACTTCTGTAATGTACATCGTATCCACGTAAGGCAAGAAAGCCTCATATACTTGAGCACCACCGATAACATAAGCCGCATCAAGAGCACGTGCCGCTTCTGCAGCCGCCTTAGGACTATGGAAAATCTTAACCCCTTCTGGTGC
Organism: Veillonella sp.; assembly: GCA_018367495.1. Next base: position 8,291 of record JAGZGB010000034.1, read on the forward strand.
ATCAAAGCCCTTATCACGAGTAATTACCCAGTGCTCACGATTTGGCAATAAGAACGGCAAACTTTCAAAGGTCTTACGTCCCATAATGATGACATGACCTGTAGTTTTTTCTTTAAAGAATTTTAAATCATTCGGCAAGTGCCAAATCAAGGTATTATCTTTACCGATCACACGATTATGTGCTACGGCTACGATTAATGCTAACATACTGGCCTCTTTCAGTTCATACTATACGGCAACAGTTATAAATTATGCTATATAACAATTGTCATGAACACCTATATGGCAATAGCCATACATATTATGCTATTTAACAAGGGTCATGAATGCTATGCTATACAGCAACAGTCATGGATAATTTACCTAAATGTTCATACCCATCTAATGTAACGTCCTCTGGTGTGAAATCATAGAAGTCTTTTACTTCAGGATTCACAATAATTTTTGGAGCTGGCAACGCTTGATCACGACGCGCCAATTGCTCGCGTAATGCTTCTACATGGTTTTCATAGACATGAGCATTGTTGATAACATGAGTAAATTTACCAGGTTTAAGACCTGTTACTTGAGCGATCATACATTGTAATGCTGCATATTGAGCGGTATTGAATGGAACACCAAGACCCATATCGCCACTGCGTTGGATGAGCATGCAGTTCAAGTGTCCATCAGCTACATCCCATAATGTTTCATACGCACATGGTTGCAATGCCATATCATCTAAATCTTCAATATTCCATAAAGTGACAATCATACGACGGCTATCAGGATCTTCCTTGATTGTCTTGATGAGATTATCAAGTTGTTTATACTTTGCAATTTGGTAACCATAGGCCTTACCAATGGTGCCGTCTTCACGCATCCACTCATCCCATACACGCACGTTCATTTCTTGTAATTTGCGTACATCGTTAGATTGCATCTGCCAAATCCATAACAATTCTTTTACCGCCGTTTTGAAAGCTACAAATTTTGTAGTCAAAATTGGAAATTCCTCTTGCAAGTCAAATTGCATAATTTGATGTGGCAATTTATAGGTTGCAATACCCGTACGGTTTTGACCATACGTGCCATGTTCTAAAATATTTTCAATAATACCGAGGTATTGTGTATCTGCTAGACTCATATGTCCCCCTAAATCTATATATAATACGTCGAATAATACTAACCTATATCTTACAATATATAGTACTATCATACTAAAAAATACATAGTACTACCATATATACAGTAAAATTTATTATCCCTTATATTCTGCAATGGCCTGCAAAAAACTGAGGCCATATTTTTTTAATTTCGCTTCCCCTACACCCTTAACATTACCAAATTCACCTAATGTTGTGGGTCGTAAATTGGCTAGGTCAATAAGTACTGTATCGGGGAAGATAAGATATGGTCGAAGCCCTGCCTTTTCGGCTAAACGCTTGCGATGTTGTCGTAAATGTTCAAATAAACCACTCGACCCAGAACTAGATTTGCCTCGTGATGTAGTAGACGTAGACCGACTAGTTCGAGATGGTACAGACACATGTTGCCTAATTTCCTCCACCTCTTTATGCCCAGCCAGGACCTCCTCAGCACCAGCCGTCAAGGATAGCACAGGATACTTACCGGAAGAACTACGCAAATAACCAGAAGCTACAAATTGTTGGATGAGCCCTTTAATAGATTTCTCGTCTACATCGCTTAGCAACCCAAATACAGGGAGTGCATCGTGGCCTGCTCGCATAATACGGTCAGTTCGCTCACCGCGCACAATAGAAGTAATCATAGAAGCACCATAGCGTTCATCAGTGCCCATAATAGCACGGAAAATAGCCTTCGCCTCTTTTGTTACATTGACCTTATCACCGGAGCCTTTACAGGAACTACAATTATCGCAAGTAGTCCAAACAGTGCTTTCACCAAAATAGTTAAGCATATATTTACGTAAGCAATTACTGCAGAAACAGTAGTCAATCATAGACTGTAACTTGCGGAGTTCCACCTCTTGTCGCTCAGGCGTCTCGATGGACTGTTCAATCAAATACTTATGAACTTGTACATCCTGCCCACTGTAGAGCAAGATACATTCTGCAGGAGCCCCATCGCGACCTGCACGGCCTGCCTCTTGATAGTAGGACTCCATGTTGCGTGGCATTTGGTAATGCAACACATAGCGCACATTACTCTTGTCGATGCCCATACCAAAAGCATTGGTAGCCACCATGACCTGCAGTTTATCGTCTGCATAAGCGTTTTGCATCTCACGGCGCACCTCATCGCTGAGACCTCCATGATAATGGCCCACCTTAATGCCTGCACGGGTTAGATTTTCATACACTCGATCTACATCCTTACGCGTCGCACAATAGATAATACCATTTTCGTTGGCATGTTGCCGCACATAGTGAACCACATAATCCATGCGCTTTGGTGTACGGATGACAGAGAAGGATAAATTAGGCCGATCAAAGCCCGTTACGTACACATTCGCATTATCTAAACCTAATAGTTTCTTGATATCATTTTCTACATATTTCGTCGCCGTCGCCGTGAAAGCACCTACAATAGGCCTTTTAGGCAGTGAATTCAGCCACTCACCGATAAGGCGATAGGACGGTCTAAAGTCATGGCCCCACTCGGAGATACAATGAGCCTCGTCCACAATGACTTGAGCAATAGGCAACGCGCGTAGCACATTACAGAAGAAATTAGAGCCTAGTCGCTCCGGTGCAATATATAAGAGTTTAATCTTACCACTACGCACTTCGTACATCGTTTTATTAAACTCCGCTTGTGTGAGCGTACTATTGATGAGCGCCGCTGGAATGTTCTGCACCAAAAGACCATCTACTTGGTCTTTCATAAGAGAAATCAGTGGTGAAAACACGATAGTAAGCCCCGCCTTGCAGAGTGCAGGTATCTGAAAACAGATAGACTTACCAGCCCCCGTCGGCATAATGCCAATTACATCTTCATTGCGTAATAAGGATGCAATGGGAGCCTCTTGAGCCGGTCTAAAGGAGGTGTACCCAAAGTAAGTTTCTAGCATGCGTAGTGCTTGTTGTTTTGTCACAACTGGTTGTTTTAGATTTTCTTGTTTTCTTGTCCCCTGTTGATCCATGAGTACCCCCTTTCACGTGTCATTTTTCCATTCTATTATTTTATCATATTTCGAGTATTTTCGGTTTATTAGTATATACGATTTATAGGTTAACCGTCTAATGCCCAAGATGAAAGTATATGCTTAAAATTCGTATAGAAATCAATACAATCTCACCAAATTTTTACACTCTAAAGCACTAATATATGGTACAATAGGAATTATTTATAATACTATAGAATGGAACTACAACCTAAGGAGGTCTTATATAGGCATGACACAAGACAACTTAATGATTATCATCGCCTTTGCCTTATACCTAGGACTCATGATGTATATTGGGGTCTACTATTACAGAAAATCTAACAGCATTGGTGATTACATTCTCGGTGGCCGACAACTAGGACCATGGATTACAGCACTTAGTGCAGAAGCATCAGATATGAGTGGTTGGATGCTCATGGGTGTGCCTGGCCTAGCGTATACTACGGGGATTTCTGGTGTATGGATTGCCGTAGGTCTCACATTAGGCACATGGGCAAACTGGAAGTTTGTTTCTAGACGCTTGCGTAACCATACTGAGGTAGCTAGTGACAGTTTAACTTTACCGGACTATTTGAAAAATCGTTTCCACGATCAATCTCATTCGGTAGCCGTTATCTCCGCCCTATTTATCTTGATTTTCTTCTTGATTTATACATCATCAGGATTCGTAGCAGGTGGCAAACTGTTCAACACCATCTTTGGTCTTGATTACACTGTATCTCTATTTATTACAGCGGGTATCGTCGTATTCTACACATTCCTCGGCGGCTTTCTCGCCGTATCTTGGACAGATTGTATCCAAGGGGCATTGATGTTCTTCGCTATCTTAGCGGTACCAATTACAGCTGCCATGTTTATGGGTGGTCCTATTGAAACATTCCAACTCATTCAACACGAGTTTCCTCAAGGACTTAGCCTATTCGGTGATCCATCTGATTGGTTCACTTGGGTTATTGGCTTGATTTCTTCTCTTGGTTGGGGGCTTGGCTACTTCGGTCAACCTCATATCCTCGTAAGATTCATGGCTATCTCTGATGCTAAAGAGCTTAAGAAATCTACAAACATCGCCATGGTTTGGGTTATCTTATCCCTTATGGCGGCCATTGCAGTTGGCCTCATCGGTCACGTATATATGCTGCCAGATAAATTGGTAGGCACTGATGCAGAAACTGTATTCCTTATCATGACAGAGCGTCTCTTTACACCATTTGTAGCAGGTCTCATCTGGTCTGCAGTACTCGCAGCTATCATGAGTACTGCATCTGCCCAGTTATTAGTAACAGCCTCTGCCATTTCTAATGACTTCTATGCGAATATCATTCATCCTAAAGCGAGTGATAAGGAGCTAGTACTCGTAAGTCGTATCGTAGTACTTCTAGTTGCATTAATAGCCATCTATATGGCAATGGATCCAGATAGCTACATCTTAACCATGGTTGCCTATGCATGGGCAGGCTTTGGTGCTGCCTTTGGTCCAGCTATCTTGTTCTCCTTATTCTGGAAACGCATGACACGTCATGGCTGTATCGCGGGTATCGTCGTAGGTGGTTTAACCGTACTCATTTGGAAACAATTTGGATTCCTCGGCCTTTACGAAATCGTGCCAGGCTTCATCTTCTCTTCTATCGCGATCTATGTAGTGAGTATCATGGGTAAATTACCTCCTCGTCCAGTTCTTAAGGACTATCGCGAAGCAGAAAAAATGCATGTTCTATAAATTAGAAATCGGACGTTTAAAATAGCATACATAAAAAAAGAGCTAGTTGATTCAACGATCAACTAGCTCTTTTTTTATGAGTATTGTGCTAAGCCTTCCTTAATAGCTTCTTTCACTTCTGCTACCAAGGATGCTGGTGAAAGTACTTTCACACTTTGCATATATTGAAGTGCCCAATACTTAAAGGCATCATGATTTACACGTACACGGCATACAACATCATCAGATGTGACGTTAGTAAATTCCACATTGCCATCAAACCAATCTAAAATTTGGTTTACAATAGACCGCTTTGCCTTAAAACTTACGGTAACGGATTCACCGCCGAACATGTAAATATGTTCTTTTACATATTGTGATACATTAAAGGTGCGTTGCTGGTTATAGCCCTTTATCTCCCGTAAAGGTTTTCTACGTTCGCTCAGCACCGTAATGTGTGCAATTCGATCGACACGCAATGTAGACATGTCATCATAATTTTCGTGGTTTCCAACAAGATAATAGTGTCCCCGATTCATAACTAATTGGAAGGGATTGAATACATACTTTCGCTCCTTATTATCTGGACCGAGATTGATATGTAATCGTTTATCCACGTCAGGTTGGCAATAAGCCAAGGAAATTTTTCTCCCCTTTTGTATTGCTTCCTCTATGAGATCAATATTAAGGAATAAGTCCTGACTCCTATGAAGGTAACCCGTAGCACTTTCAATATCAATACCATGGGGCTTGAAATGAGAGCTACCCAATTTAGCAACACGACTAATCAAATCCTTACGTTGAGATGCGGTGATATGACGAGACGCCAATATACCATCAATTAATAATCTCAATTCTGAATCCTCAAAAGTATGAATCATATAAAAATCAGTACGGCGAATAGTACCATCTGCTCCTACGGCAGATTCTTCACATTGAATACCAAAATCACCAGATTCATATAAATCATTTAAATGACGGCCTAAGGTCTTCCGATCGACGGATACCTCGTACCGCTCGGCTAATATACTGCGAATCTCTTCTTGAGATAAAGTATGATTAGCATCCGTTTCACTTTTCAGGATCTCTAGTATATATACTAGAACGGCCTTCTTAGATGCCATAAAAGACTCCTTTTACAAATAATACAATAAAAACAACATTGTAACTAATACAATTTATAATATCATCCACAACACACAGGATGATGTTCACAAAAATACCCATACATAGTATACCACACTTTTCATATATGGTTCATTTATTTCTCATTAATTTTATCGATTTACTATACTTTTTTAGCAATATTAAATAACTAAATGTAATAATTATTAAAAAAGAATAAATTAAATTATATAAAACAAAAACCCATTACTACTTAATACACATAAATGTTATAAGTATAATGGGTCTTATATTTATTCTGAAGATTATATGAATCACCAAAATATTATCTTAGAAATTTTAAAAGAATTACGAAAGACCATCGTTTTTCTTACTTCTAATAAAGCCTAATTGCTCCATACGCTTCGTCAATTCATTATAGAATGCTTCCGCCATAGCATTTTGGTGTTTACCAGTTTGGGCCTTATCAGCGCTAAAGAGAGAATCTTTAATCTTCTTAATCATCGTAGACTTGGCTTTAGGCTTATTCAATAATTCCATGAACAATAAATCTTCTTCAGAAATATCACCAATAGCGTCATTGAACATATTTGCACCATAAATATATTCACTACCACCATCAGCAATAGCTTTTACAAAGTTTGTAAAACGAGCGGGTACATAGGATAAGCCCTCCATATATTCCTGTTTATCAGGGAATGTTTTGTAGAAGCGAATACCACCGCGTACCATATGTTCAACGATAGCTTTATATAAACTACATACAGCTGGTTCTAAGTCATCTTCAGATGCATTAGCAGCATCATGAGCAGCTTTTAAAATGGCAAGGGCTTCAATCATATTGAAAGTGCCACCATCTTTAATGAGCGCTTGGAATGTATCTCGCATAAGCTCATTTTCAAACATTTCTAATGCTTCTTCATCAAAGAGGATTTGGAATACAAAACTATTTACGATAGACCGTACAGGTACCGTATTCACCTTATCTGGATTAGCTACATCATAGCTAATGTTCTTTGCAGCACTTTCTTTACAAATAATAGACTTGCGGAATGTTGTATCAAGCATAAAGTCTAAATATTGTTCTTGATCCGCTTGGCTATTAGGAGCCAATTTTTCAAGTTTATCAGCGATACTGTCATCATAGGTACGAACCATAGATAATGTTAAATCTGCATCACACACATATGTAAGGTTATGAGCTTTCAAATGATCATTGAATTGATAGAAGTAACATGGATCATTATGAGGTTCTAAATGGTCATGACCTACATAATAATCATCCTTTTGCATAACGGAACGCAAGGCACCTAAGAATTTACTATTACGCTCTTTAAGGTTATCATAATTAAGAATTTGAGCACCTACTAGACTACCTACAGTTTTACCGCGTAATACCTTTTCCTTATGAGTCAACTCATCATAACCACGATTAGCAAATAGCATAAGTTGACGAACCTCTTCCATCGTATGCCAACCTGGGTATGTATTATAGGATACATATGCAATGCCATTATCAGCCAAATGATTGGATATAATATCAAGCAACTTATCCTTCATTTCATCGCTAATCCAAGAGTAAAAACCATGGGCAATAATGTAATCAAAGTTTCCTAAGGATTCATCAAAGTTCAAAATATCCCCTTCCAATAGAGATACATTATCTAACTTGGCATCACTAATAATTTTGTTGCCCTTCTCTACTTGATCTTGGGAAAGCTCAATACCTACAAAGGTTGCTTCTGGATTATGCACAGCTTGAGAAATAATATTTCCTCCATAGGTAGCACCTAATTCAAGTACACGTGCTGTTTTAGCCGTTGGTGGTTTAAGACCTACAAGTGTACCATACGCTTCTAAATACGCAGGTGTTGTATATGGAAATGGATAGGATTTATAGCCTAACTCTTTATATATTGTTTGTTGCATATCGTCTGTTGCAATCTGTTGATTATCCTTAGCCATAAGCACCTCTATGTTTACTATTAAAGTTATCAAATCATATATCAGTACAATATACCTAGTAGTATATGCACAACTATTTAATATTATACCAAATTCCCAGTATATTACCTATTGTAAAAGCATTAGTAATTCAGGAACTACCTATTCAAGAAATCGCCGCATTAATTTAAGATACAATAACATAAATTCCAGATAAAATTAACTATATTATATACAAAAGAGGCACCCTCGAAAGGGTGCCTCTTATTAGTTCTTAGTCGTTAAATAATGAATTATTTTACGTCTTCGAAACCTTTTTGTAAGCGAACGTAGCTTAAGCGACGATCTTTAGCGTCTTGTTCAGTTTTAGCGAACAATTCTTCTGCAACATCTGGAGCTGCTTTAGCCAAGGAAGCATAACGAACTTCACCTTTAAGGAAGTCTTGGAAGTTTTCAGTTGGTTCTTTGGAATCCAAGGAGAATGGATTTTTACCTTCTTCTTTAAGTTGAGGGTTGTATCTGTAAAGATCCCAGTAACCAGCTGCAACTGCTTTACGTTGTTCTTCTTGAGCTTTACCCATACCAGCTTTGATACCATGGTTGATACATGGGCTGTAAGCGATGATCAAGGAAGGACCTGGATATGCTTCAGCTTCTGCAACAGCTTTCATCAATTGGTTTTTATCTGCACCCATAGCTACTTGTGCTACGTATACATAACCATAAGACATGGCCATCATGCCAAGGTCTTTTTTCTTAGTACGTTTACCAGAAGCTGCGAATTGAGCAACTGCTGCGATATTAGTGGATTTGGAAGCTTGACCACCAGTGTTGGAGTATACTTCAGTATCGAATACAAAGATATTGATGTCTTCGCCAGAAGCTAATACATGGTCAACACCGCCGAAGCCGATATCGTATGCCCAACCGTCGCCACCGAAGATCCAGTGGGAACGTTTGATCAAGAATTGTTTTTTCTCAAGAAGTTCTTTTAATTCTGGAGTTGTAGCACCTTCAGCTTCGATAGCTGCTACTAAACGTTCGGAACGTTGACGAGTTGCTGCACCAAGGTTAGCAAATTCAATCCATTGTTCCAAAGCTTCTTTCAATTCGCCTGTAGCAGTTTCTACAGCTTTAGAAGCTACTGCAACTAATTGTTGACGAATTTTCTTAACGCCGATGTACATACCATAACCATACTCAGCATTGTCTTCGAACAAGGAGTTTGCCCAAGAAGGACCTTGACCTTGTTGGTTAGTTGTGTATGGAGATGCAGGCATGGAAGCACCCCAGATGGAGGAACAACCAGTTGCATTGGCAATCATCATACGGTCGCCGAACAATTGAGTTAACAATTTAGCGTAAGGAGTTTCACCACAACCTGCGCAAGCACCGGAGAACTCGAACAATGGTTGTTCGAATTGGGAACCTTTAACAGTTTCCTTCTTCATAGGGTTTTCTTTTACAGGAAGGTTAACACCGTAGTTCCATGCTTCAGCTTGTTCGATTTCGGAATCGATGGAAGTCATTACGATAGCTTTACCTTTAGGAGCTGGACAGATATCAACACAGTTACCGCAACCCAAGCAATCTAATGGGGATACTGCGATACGGAATTGAAGATCTTTAGCACC
>JAGZGB010000210.1 GCA_018367495.1 Veillonella sp.
AAATGGCGATTGAAAACTATATTATGTATTACAATACTAAACGAATTAAGGAAAAATTGAACTGGCTAAGTCCAGTTGACTATCGTTTAGCTACTACTGCAGCATAAAAAATTCCGAGCAACCAGTTTAGGTTACTCGGAAATAAAAGTCTAACTTTTTGGGGTCACTACATAAATCACATTTTAGGACAGCTTTATAATGCATTACATAAAGATTATATATCACATGTTTTTATTCATACAGAATCATGTAATATGCCATCAATAATTTGACCTATATTACTAGTAATTTTACCTTTGCAATCATTAATATCTCGATTCAAAAAACGCTCTTCTTCTATAGCAATAGTAACAAACTCAGCTAATTTGCCAATAGATTTATTACTTTTTGAATCTACACCAGCCCTTTCTTTTAATATGGTATAGGCTAATTTATTCTTTAATCCTTTTGGTGATAACAATTCCAAAGCATTGGGCTCAATATATTCAGAAAATCCATTTTCGTAATGAAGTAATAAAAATAATTCAAAACAGGGATTAGTAACACCTACAACAAATTTTTCTTTCCTAGCATTTTCAAGAATATCGGAGTAATGCGGTTGCCCACGCTCAAAAACATCTGCATCAAATACAACGACAATAGTATCTCTTTCACCGTCAAAACAATCTCTAGTTTTATACTCACTTCCAAATTGAACTAATCGCTTAGGTGCAGATATACTCACATCACCTTCAGTTCGCTCTAAAATACTTATATCAATAAAAGGATGTATGCCTAACTTTCTTCGAATTTTCATTAAGTGCTTAAAATAGGCTACTTCCGTTACACTACCTTCACACAAAAATATATACTTCTTTAAAGGTTCTACTTCTTCTTTATCATCTCGTACATTCCAATTAGAAAATTCTCGAAGGCCCATAATTACTCTCCTTTAATGGACACAATAGAAGATAACACTGGTATAGCCCCATATCGCCCTTCTAAATAGGCTTTACTCAATTTGGTATCATAGCGTTCCTTGAATTTAGCAAGAGAATAAATGTGACTACAGTTTTCATGGTCTCGTTCTATAAACCAAATTTCATCACGTCTAAATAATTTTAAATCCATAATGCTTGATTCATGAGTAGTAAATAGTAATTGCGTTTCAGAATTCTTATGAGTTTCCATAAACAGTTCTAGGAAATGTTTCGTAAGATTAGGATGTAAGCTACGTTCTAATTCATCGATAATATACACCATATGATCTTTATTAGATAATATTAAATCCAATAAATCAAAGATACGTTGTGTCCCATCAGATTCTTCTTTGAAAGAAAAATCGAATGGTGA
>JAGZGB010000211.1 GCA_018367495.1 Veillonella sp.
TGAAAAGGGCTCCTTTCAAACTATACTTATATAAAATAAATTATAACACTTTTTAAATTTATACACTACTATAAGAAAATGTAATCTATAAGGATAAAACTTACATGAATTTGAAAATTTGAGTACCATTATATAAATATAGAATGAAATATAGATAAAAGTTGATTTTCTAGTAGTTAAAAATGCAAAATGATAAACATTCGCAAAATCTAGATTTTATGGGGCTTTTACAAGAAAAAATGATAAATGAAATAATAGATGTGATAAAATTCAATGTTTGTTATTACAAAAAGTCATAACGATATAAGAAATAAAAGGGTACATACGAATATAGCAATTCTTTGGACAATATCTACATGATTAATTTATAATTATAGCGATGAGCTTTTGAATATTTATTTGAAAGCATAAGTAATGTTCAGGGCAGAAATTTAGTCGAAAAATTCACTACTAAAAATTGCCATAACACATACATATCAAAATTTTTTATTAGGTTAAGTACTAGAAAAGACGAGGAAGATAATATGAAAATTCATCTTTTCCAACAGTGTTTGATTGACATGTTCTACCCTCATGTAGGTATGGCTGGTGTAGAAGTACTTGAAAGATTAGGTTGTGAGCTTGTAGTACCTAAGAAACAAGTATGCTGTGGACAAATGTTCACTAACTCCGGTTATAATGACGCGGCTATGGACGCAATTAAGAATACAATCGAATGCTTTGAGAACGCTGAATATGTAGTCAGCATGTCCGGTTCTTGCGCTTTTGCAATCCGCGATGAATATCATCATTTCTTAAAAGATCAACCAGAGTGGTTGGCGCGCGCAGAAAGATTGAGTGGTAAAATTTACGAATTCACTCAATTTATTACTGACGTATTAGGTGTTGAAGATGTAGGGGCTCGTTTTAACGAATCCGTTACATACCATACATCTTGCCACGTAACTCGTTTGATGGGCATTAAAGAGCCTCCTTTCAAACTCCTTAAAAACGTTAAAGATATCAACTTGATTGAATTACCACGTGCAGATCGTTGCTGTGGTTTCGGCGGTACTTTCTCAGTTAAAAACCCTGAAATCAGTGAAGTTATGACACGTGAAAAAGCATTGGAAATTGCTGGCACAGGTGCCAACGTTATCTCCGGTTCTGACCAAGCGTGCTTAATGAACATCGCTGGTATGCTTGATCGTCTTCATAAAGAAGGCGAAATTGATCGCCGTATCAAAGTTATGCATATTGCTGAAATCTTAAACTGCCGTTAAGGAGGAGACGACATGGCACTTATATATGACAATCGCCCCTATAAAACACGTATAAAAGAATGTTTG
>JAGZGB010000212.1 GCA_018367495.1 Veillonella sp.
TTCGGTATTCAAAGCCATGGTATGCAACGTATGGTACGTTACCACAAAGGTATCTCCAACGGCTTGATTAAAATCGACGCTAAACCTGAAATCGTAAAAGAAACTCCAATCTCCGCTGTTATCGACGGTCATGACGGCATGGGTCAATTATTGGGCCACAAAGCTATGGAAATGGCTATTGAAAAAGCTAAAAAATCCGGTGTTGGTATCGTATCCGTACGTAACTCCAATCACTATGGTATCGCTGGTTACTATGCTAAAATGGCATCTGACCAAGGTTTAATTGGTTTCTCTTGCACAAACTCCGAAGCAATCATGGTTCCTGTATATGCTCGTAAAGCTATGCTTGGTTCTAACCCTATCGCTTGGACTGTACCTGCTGATCCAGTTGACTTCTTCTTTGACTGCTCCACTACAGTTGTAACTCGTGGTAAACTTGAAATGTACAACAAAATGGGCAAAGCTACTCCAGATGGTTGGGCTGTTAACAAAGACGGTGTTCCTTCCACTGATGCAGCTGAAGTATTGGGCAACATCTCCCGTCATGAAGGCGGCGGCATCCTTCCTTTAGGTGGTGCTACAGAAGTTCTTGGCGGCCACAAAGGTTATGGTAACGGTATGATTGCTGAATTATTCTCCTCCATTCTTTCCCAAGGTGGTACTTCCAACAAATGTATGGTTGGTGGTAAATCCAATATCTGTCATGGCTTCATGGCTATTAACCCTGAATTCTTCGGTGACCCAGCTGAAATCAAAAAACACTTCTCCCAATTCTTACAAGAATTACGTGAAGCTCCTAAAGCTCAAGGTCAAGACCGCATCTACACTCATGGCGAAAAAGAACATGAATCTGTTGCTAAAGTTAAAGCTGAAGGCATCCCTGTACTTAACGGTACAATGCTTGAAGTTCAAGACCTTTGCAATGAATTAGGTTTAGACTTCAAATCCTACTTCGGCGATTATGTACCAGAAGCTCCTGCTACAATGTTCAAAGGTAACTACTAATACCTAAGAGCTTACAAAGGCCCTAACATGGACATGTAGTCAGTAAAGAAGGGGACATAAACACTGTTTATGTCCCCTCTCTTATATTTTTAACCTCATATATATAATGAGGTTAAAAATTTTTAAGAAATATATCATTTTTTATGATAAGTATATCTGTTATTTTATTGTAATCTTTTATTATTACTGAACTTTTACAACTTAATATAATAGCGATTTATTTATCAATTAAATTGATTATTGCTACATCGTCCTGTTAAGCATATATTTTTATTTTTCTTGAAAGGATGATTTTAGAAATGAGTGCTCTCACCGTTCTATT
>JAGZGB010000213.1 GCA_018367495.1 Veillonella sp.
TATGAGCAAGAATATCGATTGGGATAATCTCGGTTTTGGTTATGTAGAAACCGACTACCGTTATTTGACTACATATAAAGATGGTAAATGGGACGAAGGTGGTCTAATTACTGATGCTAACGTTGTCCTTAATGAATGTGCTGGTGTATTCCAATACGCTCAAACTGTTTTTGAAGGTTTGAAAGCATACTATACAAAAGATGGTCACATCGTATGCTTCCGTCCAGATTTGAATGCAGAACGTTTGAATCAATCCTGTGAACGCCTTGTAATGCCTACATTACCTGAAGGTCGTTTCCTCGAAGCTGTAAAAGAAGTTGTAAAAGCAAATAAAGACTTTGTTCCTCCATATGGTCATGGTGCAAGCCTTTATATTCGTCCTTACATGATGGGTACAAACTCCGTTATCGGTGTAAAACCTGCTGATGAATATCAATTCCGTGTGTTTACAACACCAGTAGGCCCTTACTTTAAAGGTGGTGCTAAACCAATCAAAATTCGTATTACTGATTTTGATCGTGCAGCTCCTCATGGTACTGGCCATATTAAAGCTGGTTTGAATTATGCTATGAGTTTGTATGCTATCACTGATGCTCATAATGAAGGCTATGCAGAAAATATGTATCTTGATGCGGCTACTCGTACACATGTAGAAGAAACTGGTGGTGCTAACTTCATCTTTATTACTAAAGATGGTAAATTAGTTACACCTAAATCTGATAGTATCTTGCCATCCATTACACGTCGTTCTTTGATGTATGTAGCAGAACACTACCTTGGTATGACTGTAGAACATCGTCCTGTTCATAAAGATGAATTAAAAGACTTTGCTGAAATTGGTCTTTGTGGTACAGCGGCTGTTATTTCTCCAGTAGGTCAAATCGATACTCCAGAAGGCACTATTAATGTTCCTGCTGGCATGGATGATATGGGTCCTATCACTAAAAAATTATATGACACATTACTTGGCATTCAACATGGTGAAATCGAAGCTCCTGAAGGCTGGGTAGTTAAAATTTGCTAATTATTTAACTATGCAAATATGATTTAATTATGCAAACATGAAAGTATATAAAAACGGCATCTACCGTATGATAGATGCCGTTTTTTATTCTGCTAAAGATATTAGTAAACTAATGATTTTGATTGATAAATATTCTAGCTATATTTAGTTAGCGTTTGCTCTACTATGCACTTTAGCCATAAATTTTTCGTTGTTAATGACAAAGCGTTCATGTGTACCACGACCGATAATACCAATGCCATCAGAAGCTTCGATATCGAATGTGATTTTGCGACCTTCTACGGCGCTTACAATAGCTTT
>JAGZGB010000035.1 GCA_018367495.1 Veillonella sp.
TGGGTAATTGGTGGTGCTGCAGTTCTTGCGATGATTATCTCCTTTGTAGGTAAAGTAGCAGCTCTTATTCATGCTATTCCAGTTCCAGTTATGGGTGGTGTATCCATTCTCTTATTCGGTATCATTGCAGCATCTGGTTTGCGCATGCTTGTAGAACGCAAGGTAGATTATACAAACCCTGTTAATATGATCTTAACATCTGTTATCCTTGTTGTAGGTCTTAGCGGTGCAGAACTTGCTGTAGGTCCTGTTGTACTGAAAGGCATGGGTCTTGCTACTGTAGTAGGCATGGCCATGAGTATTATCTTATTAATCCTTCAAAAAACAGGCGTTGGTAATGACCAATTGAAAAAAACAGAAGTATAATTCAAGTTGCTGTGAGGCTACCATATAAATCGTTGCGTTTATAAGCCCAATTTGTTTTTTACTCCTTATAATAAACGACTACTAGATCAGATGGATGTCTGTGAAAGTAGTCGTTTTTAGTTTAGGAAAAACTATGAAAATTATTATGGGATAGAAGTGGAGAGATAAAAAGCTATAAGCGTTGCTTACATTTATTAAAAAGACTTGACATAATTCGTTTACAATAGTAGACTTGTCTTAAAGATATTTGTTTACATTTGTAAACGACTAGGAGGAAAGGAAAATGAGCACAATAGAACTTAATACTTATATCACAGATGCTGAGTGGGAAGTCATGCGTGTAGTTTGGGCAAATGATCGAGTAACTAGTAAAAAAGTCATCTCCGTATTGCAAGAAAAAATGGGATGGACGCAATCCACTATCAAAACGATCTTAGGTCGATTAGTTGAAAAAGGCGTACTAAATACAGAGCAAGAAGGTAGAAAGTTTATTTACACTGCCAATATTGAAGAGAAAGAAGCCGTAAGGGATTATGCAAAAGATATTTTTAACCGTATTTGCAATAAGAAAGTCGGAACTGTAATAGGACGCATCATTGAAGATCATGTTTTAAGCTTCGATGATATAGATCGACTAGAAAAAATATTAGAGATGAAAAAATCTTTCGCAGTAGAAGAAGTGGATTGCAATTGTCCAGAAGGACAATGCGACTGTCATTTACATCATCATTAACATAAGGAGGAATAAAAATGAGTAAGAATAAACATATGTTATTAGGTATTGGACTTACAGTCGTATTAACTGTAGTTGGATATATTACATTTTTAGAACCAATGATTAGTTATTCTAAAATAAACCAGAGTGCAGTTAATATAGATATTCAAACAAGTAAAACAAAAAGTACGCTTCCTATACCACCACTATTAGAGGATAAAAATCCAGATCCTAATATTGCGGATTTTACTTTAGAACCTCAAGAAGGAGAAACTTCATTTTTACCAAATACCAAGACAAGAACTATGGGTTACAACGGAAGCTTCTTAGGCCCTGTCATCAGAGTAAGTAAAGGTGAGCAAGTAAATATGCACGTAAATAACAAGCTCAAAGAAGCAACTACAGTTCACTGGCATGGACTAGAGGTAGAAGGAGAAAAGGATGGGGGCCCTCATCAAGGAATTGAACCAGGAACAACTTGGGGGCCTAGTTTTACAGTAAATCAACAGGCTGCAACATTGTGGTATCATCCGCACTTTGGAGGAAATACTGCTACCCAAGTTTATAAAGGTTTAGCAGGACTATTCTATGTGGATGATGAAGTATCAAAAAGCTTAAATATTCCTAAGGAATATGGAGTAAATGATATACCTTTAGTAATTCAAGATAGAAGCTTTGGCAAGGACGGCAGTTTTATTTATAATACAAATATGATGGATGGAGCAACAGGGGATACTATCATAGTTAACGGAGCTATTAAACCTAATTTAGAGGTTAATAGAGTCAAGATGAGATTTAGAATAGTTAATGGTGCTAATGCAAGTAACTTTAATTTGAAGTTAGATAATAGAGATGGATTCTATCAAATAGCATCTGATGGTGGATTTTTAGAAAAACCGGTTAGCAAGAGAAATATTATGTTATCACCTGGGGAAAGAGCAGAGATAATAGTGGACTTTTCAAAGTATGAAAAGGGAACGCAGCTATCACTTATGAGTAATAAGGAAGCCATTATGACCTTTAATGTTACAGGCGATGGGAAAGATGATACTGAAGTACCTAGCACTTTAACGAATATAGAAAGAATGTCAGAAGCACAAGCTACTAAGATAAGAAGCTTTGAGCTTCAAGGTATGGGTCACATGGTATCAATAAACGGTAAAAAGTTTGATATGAATAGAATTGATGAAACAGTGAAGCTTGGAGATACAGAGATTTGGGAAATTACAAACCCAGGATCTATGATGCATGAAATGGGGCACCCATTCCATATTCATGGCACACAGGTTCAAATTCTATCAAGAAACGGTAATGCGCCTTCTCCAGAGGAGAGCGGATGGAAAGATACTGTATATATTGAGCCTAACGAAAAAGTAAGACTTATAGTTAAGTTTAATAAGAAGGGTACTTATATGTACCACTGTCACATTCTTGAACATGAAGAAGCAGGTATGATGGGACAAATTAAAGTAGAATAATAAATAATATTTTATATCTTCAGAATGCTCCCACAATTTAAGTGTAAGATTCTAAATCAAAACGATCTTAGGTCGATTAGTTGAAAAAGGCGTACTAAATACAGAGCAAGAAGGTAGAAATTTTATTTACACTGCCAATATTGAAGAGAAAGAAGCTGTAAGGGATTATGTAGAAGATATTTTTAACCGTATTTGCAATAAGAAAGTCGGAAATGTAATAGGAAGGATTATTGAAAATCATGTTTTAAGCTTCGATGATATAGATCGACTAAAAAAAATATTAGAGATGAAAAAATCTTTCGCAGTAGAAGAAGTGGATTGCAATTGTCCAGAAGGACAATGCGAATGTCATTTACATCATCATTAAGCGTAAGGAGGAATTTAAAATGAATAATGACAACAGATATTCGTCCCATAGTCACCATGATTATGACGACATAGATAAGTTAAAACACGAGCATGGAATCACAGATGAACATGGAGACCATAAGGATCAACATCACGACCATCATGCTGGTCATGACCACAGTGGGCACGGAGGGCATGACCACCATCATCACGGAAGCTTTAAGGAACTTTTCTTAAAGTCATTGCCACTAGGAATCGTTATTATGCTCTTATCCCCTATGTATGGATTTGAACTACCATTCCAGTTTACTTTTCCATATTCTGATATTGTAGTAGCTATTTTATCTACTATATTAATTATTTATGGTGGACGTCCATTCTATCAAGGCGCAGTTGACGAATTTAAACAAAAAGAACCTGGAATGATGACTCTAGTTTCTTTAGGTTTAAGTGCTTCATATTTATACAGTATTTATGCTGTAATCATCACCTACGTAACGGGTGAACAGGTGATGGACTTTTTCTTTGAATTTGCTTCATTACTATTAATCATGTTATTAGGTCACTGGATTGAGATGAAAGCTATTGGAGAAGCAGGAGACGCACAAGCAGCATTGGCTAAGTTAGTGCCGAAAGATGCTCACGTTGTATTAGAAGACGATTCAATTGAAACACGACCAGTTGCTGACTTAAAGATAGGTGATTTAATTCGTGTTCAAGCCGGAGAAAATGTGCCAGCAGACGGAACTATCGAGCGTGGCGAATCACGTGTAAATGAAGCTCTTTTGACTGGAGAATCAAAAGCAGTTAAAAAAGGTCCTGGCGATAAAGTAATCGGAGGCTCAACAAATGGAGAAGGGGTTCTTTATATTAAAGTGAATGAGACAGGTGATCAATCCTTCATCTCTCAAGTTCAGAATTTAATCAGCCAAGCTCAAAGTCAGCCTTCCAGAGCAGAAAATATTGCTCAAAAGGTTGCAGGATGGCTCTTCTATATTGCGGTCATTGTCGCACTAATAGCTTTTGTAGTGTGGATGATTATTGGAGATATCCCAACGGCAGTTACCTTTACTATCGCGACCTTAGTTATAGCTTGTCCACATGCATTAGGTCTGGCTATTCCATTGGTCACCGCCCGTAGCACAAGCTTAGGAGCCAGTCGTGGGTTACTGGTGAAAGACCGCCAAGCCTTAGAAATAGCTCAAGATGCAGATGTGATGATTTTAGATAAAACAGGTACTTTAACAACTGGTGAGTTTAAAGTATTAGACGTTGAACTTTTTAATAACAAATATAAGAAAGAGGAAATCATTGCCTTATTGGCAGGTATTGAAGGAGGATCTAGTCACCCAATTGCTCAATCAATTATAAGTTTCGCCGAGCAGCAAGATATACGTCCAGCATCTTTTGATTCTATTGATGTGATTTCCGGTGCTGGAGTAGAGGGTAAAGCAGGCGGACACCGTTACCAATTAATCAGTCAAAAAGCCTACGGACGTAATCTGGATATTGATATTCCAAAAGGAGCAACTCTCAGTATCTTAGTAGAAAACGATGATGCTATTGGTGCTGTAGCTTTAGGGGATGAATTAAAACCAACGAGCAAAGAGTTAATTAAAGTTCTTAAAAAGAACAATATTCAACCAATTATGGCAACAGGTGATAATGAAAAAGCAGCTCAAGGCGTGGCAGAATATTTAGAGATTGAATATAGATCAAATCAATCTCCACAAGACAAATATGAGTTAGTAAAAACACTTAAAGAAGAAGGAAAAAAAGTTATCATGGTAGGTGACGGTATCAATGATGCTCCTTCTCTTGCCTTGGCAGATGTTGGAATAGCGGTCGGTGCAGGAACTCAAGTGGCGTTGGATTCAGCTGATGTCATCTTGACTCAATCTGATCCAGGAGATATTGAATCATTTATTGAATTAGCACACAAAACAACTCGTAAAATGAAACAAAATCTCTTTTGGGGAGCCGGTTATAATTTTATAGCTATCCCTCTAGCTGCAG
The DNA here is from genome assembly GCA_018367495.1 of Veillonella sp. Next base: position 4,924 of record JAGZGB010000035.1, read on the forward strand.
GAATTTTGGCTCCTATTGGTATCACATTAAGCCCTGCATTAGGAGCAGTCCTAATGTCTGTGTCAACAGTCATCGTCGCCATTAATGCTATTTTATTAAGGTTAGATCCCAAAAATAACGGTTAACAGATCGAATGATTGAAACTCCTTAGAGTATCAAGATACAATAGTTTTACAGGAGAAAAAGAGATGTAAGTACTAGCTCTTTTAATACCATGAAAGTTGGTACTATAGAATCTTTATAAATTATTTTTAATATTGTATAATGAGTATATAAGTTGTATAAAATTAATTATAGAGAGGAGGGCCTATGGAGTTTTTAATTTGGATGGCTATAGGGATCGTCCTGATGGCGGTAGAACTCGTTGTACCGGGCGGTATTTTAGGACTCATCGGTTATTGTGCATTTCTTTGGGGCGTTTTTGTAGCTCTTGGAGAAGGAACAGTAGCGCTGTATGCAGTACTAGGATTAACAGCATTGCTAATTGTCCTTATCATCGTATTCTTTAATCACTTTGAAAAGACTTGGATAGGCAAATTGTTTACTTTAGGGCAACGATCTACAACAAAAGCTGGCTATGTATCTAATGATGTATTAGATGATTTAGTCGGTAAAGAAGGCGTAGCTCATACTACACTGCGCCCTGCAGGTATTGCTAAAATTGATGATAATTTGGTTGATGTTGTGACCGAAGGGGACTTCATCGATGCCGGTTCACCTATTGTGGTGCTTCGTGTTGTGGGTGGCCGCAATATAGTTAGAAAGCGTGATTAAGCTTTCATCATATCGTCGTTTATAATGGAGGTTATTATGGATATAGGTATTTTAATTTTGATTCCCATTCTACTGATTGGGCTTATGGTGTTCTTGTATGTTGTGCCATTAGGCCTTTGGATATCTGCTCTTGCAGCAGGCGTTAATGTTGGTATCTTTACACTCGTAGGTATGCGCTTGCGCCGTGTAAATCCATCCCAAATCGTAATGCCTTTGATCAAAGCTAATAAAGCGGGCCTTGATGTTAGTGTAAATCAGCTAGAAGCTCATTACCTTGCAGGTGGTGACGTTGACCGCGTCGTAGATGCGTTGATCGCCGCTGAGCGCGCATCTATTCCTTTGACATTTGAACGTTCTGCAGCTATAGACCTTGCAGGTCGCGATGTATTGGAAGCGGTACAAATGTCTGTTAATCCTAAAGTGATTGAAACACCAATTATCTCTGCAGTAGCGAAAAACGGTATCGAACTCAAGGTTCGTGCTCGTGTAACTGTACGTGCTAATATTGATCGCCTCGTTGGTGGTGCTGGCGAAGCTACTATTATCGCCCGTGTTGGTGAAGGTATTGTAACAACTGTAGGTTCCTCTGAAGAGCACACAGATGTATTAGAAAATCCAGATCACATCTCTCGTACTGTATTGGGTAAAGGTCTTGATGCGGGTACTGCATTCGAAATCTTGTCCATCGATATTGCTGACGTAGACGTAGGACGTAACATCGGTGCTCAATTGCAAACAGATCAAGCGGAAGCGGATAAGAAAATCGCTCAAGCTCGTGCGGAAGAACGCCGTGCAATGGCTGTTGCTACAGAACAAGAAATGCGTGCGAAAACACAAGACATGCAAGCTAAGGTTGTGGAAGCACAAGCTGAAGTTCCTAAAGCATTGGCAGAGGCTTTCAGAAACGGTAATCTTGGTGTTATGGATTACTACAATATGAACAATATTATTGCAGACACTAAAATGCGTGAAAACTTAGCAGATAGTGAATAGGAGTAGCTATGGACTCTATTTTGTCTTCCGTGCTATCCATCTTTTCGAATAATCCTATATTTGTTCTAGCTATCATCGCGTACATTGCTTTTTCTATTATAAAAAGCAAGAATACTGAAGAGTCTGAAGAGTATGAGGACCATGAAAGTTCAGGTCAGACTTGGGAGGATATGGAGCGTGAATATGGTATCTCCATAGAGAAAAAGCCTGTAGAACCTTCGCCTGAGGATTTTAAGACAGTTTTAGATTCTAATCATCGTTACGATGAAGAGGCTACAAAAAAACAAGGTGCTGATATTTCACCAAAGAGTACATCAAGTAAATCAACTAGCGCTAGTACTAATATGACTCGCTCGGCTCGCGAATCTGTTACAGGTCCTTCCTTAAATGAACGATTAGCTGAGTTTAAATGGGATAAAGCCTCTAAAGAGGGGCGAGTTCTTCTTGAGAATGTAGGAGTTACAAAGACACCAGCTGTAGCATCAACTCGCAGTCGAAAAGCCAATCATGCCTTAAAAGAAGGGATGAAGTGGTCTATCACTTTAGGCAAGCCTAAAGCTCTAGAACGGAGATATCGCTAATCAGGATACTAATAACAATAAGCTCCACTAGGAGGTTGTTAGGCCATAGAATATGAATGGTTTATGCCCGAATATTGTGATAGCAACTAAAATTATATCTATCGTATGTGGTGCATATAATTACATATGGAAAGAGGTTCCTATTGGTCACCTATGTGACTATTAGGAACCTCTTTTGTATTGTCTTTTCTTGATGGAGCTTTCACAATAATAGAGAAGGGAGTTCGTCCATAAGGAGAGGTGATATTATGTATCGTAATGTGCGCGTTATACCTAGACAGTTATTAGAACAATTATATGTAGAAAAACAGTGGAGTATTCGTGATTTGGCAGAGTATTTTCAGTGTAGTGTGGATACTATTATGAGACGTATGAAGGAGTACGATATTGAGCGAAGACCTTTAAAGAAAGAGATTAATATGGTCCATGTACAAGCGTTATATGAAACTGGTAAATGGTCACTCCATTCTCTAGCAAAGCGTTATGATGTATCTGTTACAACGATGGCAAATCGTATGAAGGAATATGGATTAGCTTGTCAGAAATCGACAAAGAATGTGGCTATCGATCCTATACGTATTTGTAGGGCTTATACAAGTGGAAATACGTCTAAGTCTATTGCACAAATGTACGGTATATCGCAATGGAAAGTACATCATGTATTGAGGCATATGGGGGTGTGTACGATTACTAAATCACAAACATCTCATAAGGTAGAGGAGATGGCCTATTTATATATTCATCATCATATGAGTACTGATGATATAGGTTTGGCTTATGGAGCTCGTGGATCTACGGTAGCTATGTATTTACGTGAACAAGGCATAGAAATTCGTTCTAATACTTTGAAATTAGATGACAATAAAATAAGAAGATTGCGTGCTCAAGGGTATGGTGTTGCCAAAATTGCACAGATGCTAGGGTGCTCAACATCTGCTGTGAGAAGGCGGTTAGCTATGAAAAACTATATCTCTCCTTGATGTGGTGAAGTAGATACTATATACTTAAATTTATATAATGATGGGAGGAATATTATGCTTGAAATTTTATCTGCTTTAATACCGTTTTTCTTACTTGGCATAGTAGCCGCAGGTTTATCTCGTGTATCTGGGGTGGCCTTGTCGATGATTATAGTACCTACGTTATTGATTTGGGGTGCTAATGCCGTTGATGTTATTGCGTTTATGTTACTCTTTGTAGTGTACAACAACTTTACAATGGAGACACAGGATGTTCGTTTAGATTATAAAGATCTTGTATTATTCCCTAAATGGCGATTGTGCATTCCCTTTATTTTGACTATTGTTACGGCCTTCTTTGCACCGGCTGCGGGTATTGCAGTCTTTATGGCTTGCTTTGTATTAGAGCTATTGGCAACAGTATATAAACGTATTCCTGAAAATAAACGTCCTCGTTTACACCGCGTTATTGTTACATCTGTTTTGAGTGCTGTTGTAACGGCTGTAGGCGCTTATGTGGGCCCTAAAATTCCTAGTGAATACTATTTCATCTGCGCAGGCTTAGCTATTTTAATTATTACAGGCTTTGCATGGTATGTAGGTAACCATCGAGATTCCTTTAGAAATGCATGGGAAACAATTTGGGCTGACTTTAACTTGTTCTTGGGTATGTTTGGTGTAGAAGCATCTTACTATCCAGCAGCGCTTACACGTTCTATTCCCAATCCAATGGATCGTATGCTACCGATGATTACAGTGGTAGGTGGTTACGCAGGCCTTATGGTGATATTCGGTTTTTACAATATCTTCTCTATACCATCCTTGATCACCGCTATTGGTGCGGCTATTGGTATTCGTCTCTTTGGTTTGTATGAGTTTCCACGTAATGGCAGCTTCTCCTACTTAGCTATTGGTTTTGCTGTAGCAGCTGTTGTATGCTTGTATCTCGTATCTCCAATACCGGTTGGTTTTGATCATATTAACACTTTAGTTTCTCAACCAATTGTTCAATAAGGATAAGTAGTCTAGTTATTTCTTTATTGATTAATATTCTTAGTGTTTCATCTAGTATCTAATAGAATTTAAATATGTGATATAGTTCATATATTGTGCTGAAAGTTGAGTTCATACTAGATTGTGAAAGGAGTTGATGCTCTGTGGCAGAAACAATTGAAACGAGACCATTTCCACCGTTCTTACCAAAGAATACGACGGTGATGATGATGGGGACATTCCCACCAACTTCCGAAAAGCGATCTATGGAATTCCATTATCCTAACTTTCAAAATGACATGTGGCGTGTATATGGTTTAGTATTCTTTGACGATAAGGAACACTTTAGAAAAGGAGAGGAAAAAGCCTTTGATGCAGATAAGATTAAAGCGTTCTTATCTGAAAAGGGGATTGCTTCTTGTCCTACTGTGTTGAAAGCAATACGCGAAAAAGGAAATGCATCAGATGCATTTCTTAAGGTTGTTGAACCTGTACCGCTTGCAGATGTGTTGGAGCAAATTCCACAATGTAAACATATTGGTACAACAGGTGGTAAGGCGACAGAAATTTTGTTGAGTTTATTACCCGAAAAGGTTAAATTACCTAAAACAGGGGAAACAATTCCTTTTGTATTTAATGGTCGTGAATTGACGTTAACCCGATTGCCATCTACATCTCGTGCGTATCCATTGAGTCTTGTGAAAAAGGCTGAAGCTTACAAGAACTTTTTTAAGGCTTGTGGTTTACAGACAAAGTAATCTAGATGAGTGAGCTTCTTTGATAAGTGAGTTAATTAGATTAGTAAACTATATAGGTCAGTGATTAACTAAATATCTATACGTAACACCTTTGGTGCTATATTGTATCTTTTATGACGTAATATATAACATCAAAGGTGTTTTATTATCGAAAATTAATATGAATTGTAAAAATGAAAATAACTATATAGTAATTGATTATACAAAATTTGTTATAAATAAAAGTAATGAGGTATATAATATTTTAATTCTTGATTTTTAGAGTGAGAGGTTTATAATTAACCGTTGTTGCAAGTGGTTGACAATAGTTTAAGAAAATGGAGTTGATACTATGGATAAGGCAAAAGAGGCCTTGTGGACAAAATCATTTGTCCTTGATACTTTGATTAATTTCTTAGTATTTTTGATTTATTACTTATTAATAGTTATTATTGCAGTAGTAGCAAAGGATAATCTTCATGCTTCAGCGAGTCAAGCTGGCTTGGCTGTTGGTATTTATATTATTGGTACCGTTGTAGCCCGTTTGTTAGCAGGACGGTTTATTAGTGTTTTAGGCTGTCGTAAGATGTTGTACCTTGGTTTATTGATCTATTTAGTTTCAACAGCCATGTATTTCTATACACCTAATTTATTGATGCTTGATAGTGTTCGTTTCATAAATGGTTTTGCTTATGGTATTACATCTACAGCTACAAGTACAATTGTAGCGGCTATTATTCCGATGTCACGCCGTGGTGAAGGGATCAACTACTATGGTTTGTCTACTTCTTTAGCTGCTGCAGTAGGTCCTTTCTTAGGGATTTTAATGCTTCATAGTCTTGGTTATGACTTTATTATCGCATTCTGCGTTGCACTTATCATTCTTTGTGGTATTGGTTCTGTTATTATGAAATTTAATGAACCTAAGCTTGATATTGATGCTGAAGAACATAAGGGCTTTAAAGTTTCTGATTATATTGAACCACGCATGAACTCTATTACTCTCGTATCTATACTTGTGGGTTTTGCATACTCTGGTGTTATCGGCTTTATGGCGGCCTATACAAAAGACTTAGACCTTATTTTGGCAGGGACATTCTTCTTTGTTGTATATGCTGTAGTTATTACTATAACAAGACCATTACTTGGTATTTTGTTTGATATGAAAGGGGAAAATTTTGTTCTTTACCCTTGTTTTGTATCTTTAGCTATTGGTATTTTCTTATTATCTATTGCGCACTCTACATGGCTTATACTTTTATCTGCTGTGTTTGTAGGTCTTGGTTATGGTACATTTATGTCTAATGGTCAAGCCGTTACTGTTAAAATTGTACCTGTTCACCGTATTGGTGTTGCTACATCTACGTACTTTATAGCGTTGGATATGGGCTTAGGCTTTGGACCATATATTTTAGGTGCTGTTAAAGAGGTAGTAGGTTATTCCAGCATGTTCCATGTTACTGTTGTAGTAGCACTTCTTGCACTAGTTGCTTATTACTTGCTTTATGGTCGTTATGTAGGAACTGAAAAAGATCTTTCCTTAAAAGCACGTGCTGAAGAAGAACAAATTAAAAACCGTAAACGTAATGGTAAACTTGTATAGAATGTAAGTTATGATGTTGGTGAATTCAGACTGGTTCTAGCAGGTAGATTTTACAACTAAATTAAAAGGACTATACGAGATATCTCGTATAGTCCTTTTTTGGTGTTAAGGTATCTTAGAATTCCATTGTGTTCTAGAATACTAGTTTGGTATTTACATATCCTTCAAATGTCATCTAGTAGTATAGGTGCATGAGCAGTTACATGGTAATCTATTATTTCTCAATATTAACGATGTTTATGATAACTTCTACGGCTTTTTTCATATCATCTATACAGGCGAATTCATGACGACCATGTAGGTTTTCTACGCCAGTAAAGATGTTAGGGGTAGGAATGCCCATGAAGGAAATTTTAGAGCCATCTGTACCGCCGCGGATAGGGTCACAAATAGAAGTGATACCCGCTTTCTCCATAGCTGCTTTAGCAATATTAACGCAGTCCATATTGTCTTTGATGATATCGTACATATTGTAATATTGATCTTTTACAGATACTTCACATACTTCGCGTCCATAAATTTCGTTTAATGTTTGACCTGCTTGTAAAAAGAATGATTTTTTCGCTTCAAACAATTCTTTGTCATGATCGCGAATAATGTAGTTCATTTTACCTGTGTCTACTTGTGTTTCCATGCTCATGAGCATAAAGAAACCTTGACGACCACATGTGTGCTCAGGAACAGCAGCACCTGGTAATAGGGCATCAAATTGCATTGCTAATTTAGCACAGTTAATCATAATGCCTTTTGCAGTGCCTGTATGAACGGATACACCTTTTAATGTAACAGTGCCGCCAGCAGCATTGAATGTTTCATATTCAAGTTGTCCTAGGCTTTCACCATCAATAGTATAAGCAAAATCAACAGGAAATTGTTTTACATCAAAGTGATCTGCACCGGTACCGATTTCTTCATCTGGGCCAAAGGCACACATGATTTTACCGTGCTTGATTTCTGGATGAGCTACGAGGTAGGCGATGGCTTCCATGATTTCGCAGATGCCAGCTTTGTCGTCACCGCCTAGTAGTGTAAGACCGTCGGTTACTACCAAGGATTTACCAATATAGTTCTTTAAATTAGGGAAATCTGCACGACGTGTGAAGATTTGATGCTCTTCATTAAGACAAATATCACCACCATCATAGTTTTCTACAATGCGGGGGTTAATATTTTCTGCGTTGTAATCAGCTGTATCCATGTGAGCGATAAAGCCGATGGCAGGTGCTTTTTCATCTGTATTAGCGTTCAGTGTGCCAATGACAAAACCATTTTCACGGTTATAAATAACTTCATCTAAACCGATTGCTTTTAAATCAGGAACCAGTACATTGGTAGCAAAGTCTACTTGCGTTTGAGTACTAGGGATTGTTGTACTTTCTTCATTAGATCGTGTATTTATACTTGTATAACGAACAAAACGTTCAACTATTGAGTCCATAATAATCCTCCTCGTCAGTAAATATAAATGTTATATAAACTTGTGTAAAAACTGTATATAATAAAGATTCTTAATATACTTTCATTGTAGAACAGGGACGGTGAAAATGCAAAATTAATATGTATGGAAGGTGTCATATTTTATTCGCATAGAGCATAGAAAGCCGTTGAACCATATATAGGACCATGTTAGTATAAAGGTGAATAGTTATACGTTTTTACATTTTTATAAGGAGGTTTTACCATGTCGGACGCAACTCGTTCTATCCCGCCCGTAGAACCCGTATTAGATCCTAAGAAGGATTACGTAGAGATTAACTCATATGTAGTGTTCTGGGGCCTATTCTATGCGGCAATTTTCACACTGGCTGTAGGGTATTTATGTTTGAAAATTGGTCAAACTGTAGATGCTTTTGCTCCAGTATCTGTACTGGCTATGGGTACAGCAGTTATTTTGAAACGGCAAAATGCTTTTGCTGAAACAGTTCACATTCAGGCTATCGCTAGTTCTAGTACGAACACATTAGCAGGCGCGATGTTCTTCTTACCAGCTCTATACATTTGGAATGTTACGGATGTAACCTTTGTACAAATGGCGATTCCTATTATCCTTGGTGGCGTACTTGGTGTTCTATTATGCGTTATGTTCCGTCGCTACTTTGTTGAGGAAATGCACTATGTGTATCCGTTCCCAAGTGGTCGTGCTGCTGCTGAAGTACTAATGAGTAATGAAGGTAGTAAAGCGAAACTCATGCTTGGTTCTGGTCTTATTGCTCTTGTATATGACTTCATTCTTAACAGCCTTGGTTGGTGGGAAGAGGTTATCCGTACAACAGCATTTAAATGGGGTTCTGCTCTTGCTGATTCGACTAAGTTAAATGCTGCTGTAGATACAGATGCTGCGTTGCTTGGCCTTGGGTATTTCACAGGATTACGGTATGCGGCTATTATCGCAGCTGGTTCTTTCTTCTCTTGGTTCGTATGTATTCCAATCGTATACTATTTAGCTCCGGAACACATCATGCAAATCAATGGGCATGCAGTTCCACTTGCAGAAGCTCCAATTCGCAAAGTATTCTTAGACTATGTTCGTCATATTGGTATCGGTATGCTTGCTATGGCAGGTATCATCGGCTTGCTCAATATGTCTAAGGTAGTAGCTAGTGTTGTTAAAAATGCAGTACTTGATATTTTCAGTTCCAAAACTGTTGATGTTAACTTGCTTCGTACACAACGCGACGTTCCTACATCTTGGATTGGCGCTGGCATCTTATTATGTACAGTTCTATTTGCAGCATATTTCCACTTTATGTATGCTGAAAGCTTCTCCCAAACAATCGTAGCATTCTTAATTGTTTTAATTATGTCCTTCTTATTATCTGTAGTAGGTATCAGCTCCATTGCTTATACAGGTACAGAACCAGTATCTGGTATGACAATCTTTATGATTATCATCTCCGCTGTATGCTTAACAGCAGCAGGTATGACTGGTAAAGTAGGTATGATTGCAGTCCTCATGATGGCATCCTTCATCGGTACAACCATTGGTATGGCGGGTAACTTCATGTCTGAACTCAAAGTAGCGCATATGACCGGTGCTACACCTAAGAAAATGGAACAATGGCAAATCGTTGGTACCATTCTTTGTGCCGTACTTTCTGTAGGCGTTATGATTCTCTTGAACGATGCATATGGCTTCGTAGGAGATCATGCATTAAATGCGCCACAAGCGAATGCTATGGCTGCTATTATTGAGCCAATGATGACTGGTGGTAGTGCTCAATGGCCTTTATACATGGCTGGTGCATTATTTGCAATCATCTTATGGATGGTGAAAGTTCCGCCATTGGCATTTGCGCTTGGTACATACTTGCCAATGGAAATCAACACACCATTACTTATCGGTGGTTTGATTGCATACTTCGTACAAAATAGTACAAAAGATAAAGAGTTGGCAGATCTTCGCTTCTCCAAAGGTAGTACAATTGCATCTGGTCTAGTAGCTGGTGGTGCTATTGGTTCTTTATTCAGTGCCGTACTTCGTATTGCAGGTGTTGATGTATTCGCTCAAGACTGGGTTGAAACACCGGAAGCAACATACCTCAGTATTGTAATGTACTTGTTACTCTGTGTATTCTTGTACAAAGTGGCTATGTACGTAAAAGCTAAAAAAGCTAAATAAAGAATAAGATATATCCTTAAGAATGTGAGTATTTTGTTTGATTAAAAATTGTTAAGAATTCTCCACTCTAGGTATGACTGCCTTTACTGAGTTTTTGTTTTCTTGGTAAAGGCGGTCTTTTTATTATTAATTCTAGTTTTATTGCTATATCTATTAATAATTTCTTCGGTATAACTAAAAACTATATTAATATAATACCTATTGATATAGTCGGATTAATTGACCCTAACTATATCGAATGTTATGATTATAATAGAATACCTTTATAGGTATTATTTTTATTATACTCATAATGTAAGTATAGATATGTTCATTCGTATATAGAAAGAAAACTTTACATAGAACTGTAAGGTTAGAGTAAGGTCAATTATGAAATTTAAGAAAATAGCAGCTCTTCTAGGGGCTTTTACCATTGCTAGCAGCTTGTTTATCGCTGGTTGTGGCAATACAGGTACGAGTCAAAAAACGTGGCGTGTTGGTACTGATGCAACCTATGCACCATTTGGATTTAAAGATAAGGATAGTGGCAAATTAGCTGGATTTGATGTTGATATTATCAATGCTATTGCAAAAGAAGAAGGTATTGAAGCAGATATTCAAAATTTGAACTTTGATGCGCTTTTACCAGCATTACAAAGTAATACTATCGATATTGCGATTTCGGATATGACTATTTCCGAAGAACGAGCTAAGTCTGTTGATTTTAGTAAACCATACTATATTGCAGGTAATGGACTTGTAGTAAATATCGATAATACCAATATCAATAGCTTTAAGGATTTAGAAGGAAAACGTATTGGTGTATCTATCGGGTCTACAGGGGCAGAAATTGCTAGCAAGATACCAAATGCAGATGTGCGTCAATTCAACCTTATCGTTGATGCCTTTTTAGAATTGCAAAACCGTGGTGTAGATGTAGTTATTAACGATACGCCAGTAAACGAATATTATGTTAACAGTAAGGGGAAAGGTATCGCAAAGGTCACTGGAGAGGACTATGATGCGGCACCACTTGGTATTGCTGTGAAGAAGGGGAATACAGAGCTTCTTAACAAAGTTAACGATGGATTAGCTAAGATTAAAGCAAATGGTAAGTATGCTGAGATTTATAAAAAATGGTTTGGTAAGGAGCCACCAGCAGAGGATTTAAAATAGTTTGTAGATAGAACCATAACGTATTATTTGTTATAATACGTTTAGTAAACCTCAAAAGGTATGAGGTAGTATAGAATGGGTGATATGATGGCTAAACGTAGAGCATTTTTAGATATAATTAAAGAGAAGGGCACCCTCGTTTTAGATGGTGGATTAGGATCAGAATTAGAACGTTACGGTTGCGATCTACAACATAAGTTGTGGTCTGCCAAGGTTCTTATGGATCAGCCAGATATCATCAAGAAAATACATATCTCCTACCTAGCGGCTGGAGCAGATATTATTCAAAGCTCTGGTTATCAAGCAACAGTAGCCGGTTTTAAAGGATTAGGATTTGGTACAGAAGAAGCCATCGAGCTTGTTAAATTATCTGTTCGTCTAGCAGTACAAGCTCGCAACGAATTTGTAGAGGCAAAGGCGAGTGGGGCACTTACATTGCGTGGTATTACACTGGGCGAAGAAACTCCAGATGGAGTTAGATACTTTTCTGAAGGGGCATTACCTAAACCATTAGTAGCGGCCTCTGTAGGCCCATACGGAGCTTTTTTGGCGGATGGATCTGAATATCGTGGCTATCCTGATGTGCAAACTGAGTACCTCGAGGTGTTCCATATTCCTCGCCTAGCCTTATTCTGTGAAGAAAATCCTGATATACTATCTTTTGAAACAATACCGTCTTATGATGAAGCCATTGCTATTGCTCGAGCTATGTCTGATCCATATACATCGAGAGGAATTCCTGGTTGGATTGCTTTCTCTTGTAAGGACGAACATCATGTTTCTAGTGGGGAAACTATCATTAAATGTGCGGAAATGATCGATAAGGTTCGTCCTATAACTGGTCTCGGTATCAATTGCACCAAGCCAGAATATGTAGAGTCCTTAGTTAAGGATATTCGTACAGTCACTGATAAACCGATTGCTGTATATCCTAATCTTGGTGAAAGCTATGATAGTGAAACTAAAACTTGGTATGGTGATCCTGGATCCTTCGTTGATTATGTAGATGCATGGCGCGAGGCGGGTGCTAATATTATAGGTGGGTGCTGCCGAACAACACCTGAAATCATTGGTGATATTGCTAAAAAAATTCATAAATAATTAGTGAGTAAATAGAAAGGCTATTCCCGTTACATAGGAATAGCCTTTTTGGATAATAAAAAAAGCAGTGCATAAGCACTGCTTTTACTATGGCGGAGAGACAGGGATTTGAACCCTGGGTACGGTATAACCGCACACATGATTTCCAATCATGCTCCTTCAGCCGCTCGGACACCTCTCCATGTATT
>JAGZGB010000214.1 GCA_018367495.1 Veillonella sp.
AGGAGAAATCATATGATTTATAATACAATTCAGTACGTAGTGGACAACGGTATTGGTACGTTGACCTTTAATCGGCCAACCGTAGCCAATGGTTTTAATATCGAGATGTGCAAGGAGATCCTTGAGGTCTTAGATAAAGCTCATAATGATGAAAGCGTGCGTGCATTGCTCATTAATGCAGAGGGTAAGGTATTCTCTGCGGGTGGCGATTTAACAGAGATGGAGCGCGCTGTAAACGAAGGGGATACTGAGTCTTTATTTGAAATTGTTGAGCTGGTAGCTGAGATTTCTATGGCTATGAAGAAATTACCAAAACCTGTTATCATGAGCCTTCAAGGTGCTGCAGCAGGAGCGGCATTTAATATGGCTTTGGCAGCGGACTTTGTTGTGGCTGCTAATAACGTACGCTTTATTCAAGCCTTCGTAAATGTAGGTCTTGCTCCTGATGCGGGCGGGTTATTCTTGTTAACTCGCTCTATTGGTATGAATCGTGCTATGCATATTGTCATGACCGGTGAAGCCGTATCTGCTGAAAAGGGTAAGGAACTTGGCTTTGTGTATAAGGTTTGTGAATTAGAAGATTTAGAGACTGCTACAAGACGCCTTGTTGAGAAATTGGCAAAAGGGCCTGCACAATCTTACCGCGTTATGAAGGAAATGATGTGGAATAGCTTCTTAGCGGGTTGGGAAGAGTACAAGAAGTTTGAAGTAGAAAACCAATGTGTATTAGGTCTTTCAGAGGACTTCAAAGAAGGAGTCCGTGCTTTCACAGAGCGTCGCCGTCCTAAATTTGGTCAACAATAATATTGATTTATGAATATACGGAATGGAATTTCCTGTAATTCATAGGTAAATACAAATATAATTAGAACCGATGTGGCTCCAACTATTGAGTTGCATCGGTTTTGCTTTCATTACACAGAAAAAGTGTATATAATAGAACTATTGAAATAGTTTTAGGAGGTCATTATTACATGGCTCAAGATACAATTAAATGTTATGACAGCCCTAGCGATGTAGTTCAAGCATTGGCAGAGGATTTTATTGCTTTCACCAACGAGGAAATCAATCGCACTGAAACGTGTGTTGTTGGTATTACGGGCGGGACTGTTATTAATGGTTTATTAGAATTGCTTAATTCCCCAGAATATATAGAGCGTCTCAATTGGGAACGCATATTCTTTGTGTGGACTGATGAGCGATTCTTACCGCAATCTCATGAGGATAATTACTTCAATCGCGTGAAACCTTATTTGTTGTGTAAGGCGAAAGGGGCGGCTCATTTCTTGCCAATCAATACAGATTCTAAAACTGTA
>JAGZGB010000036.1 GCA_018367495.1 Veillonella sp.
TTTCACCCTAGACGTATCCATTGCAGGCGCTATCGCAACAACGATCGGTTTCGCATTATTAATTGCCGTTATTTGCACGCCAAAGACAGGCTCTATTGCAACCTATCTTCGCCAACGCCACTGGCGTCGTCACTATCGAGAAACGATGATGCTCTGCCACATCTATACCCATATGAATACACCTGTGGCAGCCATTGAAAACGGTATAGGCACCATTCACGAACACTTGAACTGGAAGCCAGACTATACACACCAAGCCGCATCACATCTTAAGAAACAAGGCTTGTTGTATGTAACAAATGGGTACTATATGCTGACCGATAAAGGTGTGGCACAAGTTAAAGAGATTATTTAATTAACCATATGGATTTTGGTATACACAATAATAGACAAATCTGTATAGTCTAATTATATTAATGGTAAAAACTTAATATTTTTCCCAACAAAAAAAGAAGCTGAAATCAATGCACTGCAAAGATTTCAGCTTCTTTTATATTAGTTAATCGCTTCTAATGGAATGACATGAGGCATACCTTTATCATCCGTATATATTTTAGTTTTAATACGATATACATCTTCCATCATAGATTCTGTAAAAATATCTTGTGGTGTCCCTTGAGCATATACTCTACCCTCTTTTAGGACAATAATTTCGTCAGCAAACATAGCCGCTAGATCTAGATGATGCAATGTGACAAGTGTTGTAAAATCATGTTCTTGAGTTAAATTTTTTAACAATGTTAATAAATCAAATTGCTTATGCAAATCTAATGCGCTAGTAGGTTCATCAAGAATTAAGATTTTAGGTTCTTTCACAAGGGCCTGTGCCATGAATACAAGTTGTCGTTGGCCACCACTAAGTTCCATGATACTACGAGATGCAAATCGCTGTAAATTTAGCCGCTCCAACACTTCTTGTGTTGCCTGAATATCTTCATCACTTACACGGAAAGACATAGAGCCCATGCGTCCTAACATAACGACTTCAAAAACCGTTAAATTAACTTTACAATCATTATCTTGAGACAAATAACTAACGGTACTACTGAAATCTTTATTAGAATAATCAGCTACCGATTTGCCATTAATAGCAACGTCACCTTTGCCTTTCAAAATTCCCATAATTGTTTTTAAAAGAGTCGATTTACCCGCGCCATTAGTACCAATAAGAACCGTTAACTTACCTGTTTTTGCAGTAAAATCAACGCCTTTTAATATCTGTCCGTCTTCGTGAACGGAATAACCAAATGTTAGATTATGAACTTCAATCATTTGAAATAGCTCCTTTTCCTAGTTAATACCAACGAGAAGAAGAAAGGTACCCCGATGATTGCCGTCACAATACCAATAGGGAACATCGCCCCAGGAATTAGCATTTTACTAGCTATAGAAGCTAGTGATAAAATCGCCATACCACATACGGCAGATAGTGGCAAGAAATAACGTTGATCTTCACCCACGAGCATACGTGCAATATGAGGTCCTACGATACCAATAAAACCAATGGTTCCTACGAAGGAAACAGCAACTGCAGTAATGATGGAAATAAAAACAAATACTTTTACACGCAAACTTTCAACATTAACACCAAGGCCAGACGCCTTTTCATCACCTAACTTTAACGCTGTTAATTTCCAAGATTCACGCATCATAAGTGGAAGCATGATAACAAGTACGATGAGGACAATAGAAATATTAATCCAGTTTGCTTTTGCCAAACTACCCATAGTCCAGAACACGATGTTTTGAAGTGCTTCAGGAGAGGCCATATATTGCATCAAGGATTGAAGCGCCTGAAACAAGAACATCATGCCGATACCGGCAAGAATCATCGTTTCAGAAGAGAAGTTTTTAATCTTATTAATAGAGTAGATAAAGAAACTCGTCAAGCCAGCAAATATGAAGGCCCCAAATGGCACCATAAAGACGCCTAAAAAATCTAACGCACTAGCCCCTACTACAACCATCAAAGAGGCACCAAATCCAGCCCCAGCAGATATACCAAGAGTATACGGACTAGATAATGGGTTGTCCAATATGGTCTGCATGCCGGCACCCGCGATACCGAGTGAAGCACCTACCATTAACGCCATAATAGCTGTTGGAAGGCGAAGTGACCAGATAATAACATACGCATTTTTAGAGACCTCTGATGGATCTACTAATGCTAACCATACATCACTTAACGTCAATGATGCTGGTCCTACAATAATATCAGTAACAAAACTAACGGCACAGATTAACAATCCGATTACGATAAATATAAGCTTTTGGTAACTGTGCTTTTTATAGTCGTACTGAGTTTTTACCTCTTCCACTATACCAAGACCTTTCTTAGTTCAAATGCATAAACCAAATACCACCATAGGAGAATGGTAAGAATTTATCATAGAATTCCTTCAGTGTATTTTCTGGATTCACATCAGCAAATTCTTCTGGATAGAATACTTTTGCCAAATATTCAAATACAGCTACATCATATACCTCACGTGGTAATCCATGATGAGTAGAATATACCTTTTTATCTTTAACAGCTTTCAATTCAGGCCAGCCTTGGCGTTCTGTAGTAAACGCTTTTAACAAGGCTTGTGATTGCTCTTCATTGGCATCAAAGCCAAGGCGCATAGATGTGGATTTTTTAGGCCAATAAGAGCCAATAATCATGATGATATCTGGATTTCTTTCCAAAATAAATTCCGGATTAACAGGGCCCGCAGATTTAACAACATCCTTTGTAATTAAATCACCACGAACCTTTGTTGCTAAAGCTCCCCAAGCCACTTTATCATTGTAAGCATAGCCTAAACCTTCAGGTCCTTCATTACCAGTTTCAATATAAACGGTAGGCTTTGGTTTAGTAATTTTGCTCAACCGGTCCATCACATTATTGTAGTGATCAGTATAGAATTTTTTAATTTCTTCCGCACGGTCTTCTTTACCTAGTGCTTTACCAATAATTTCGATAGATTTTTGATGGTTTTCGAGTTTTTCTTCATGATAGTCAATATAAATTGTTGGAATACCTGCTGCATCCATTTTAGGTTTGTAATCCGCTTCATATTGGTCTTTTATATACATTGGAATAAAGATAACATCTGGATTCATAGAAATAACTTTTTCCACATCAAATGTTTTGTCATTAACAGAACCGATAAGTGGAATTTTCCCTAATTCAGGAACATCTGCTTTATAGTGATCCCACATATCTGTACGGAATTTAGGCATATATGGATCCATACCCACAATAGTTTTTGCTACATCTTTACCTTCTAATGCAGCTATAGTCATAAACGCACCGCCTGTTGCACTCAATTGAACAACCACACGTTCCGCTGGTTTTTTCAATGTAACCTTTTGACCCGTTACATCCGTAATTTCAATAGGCTTACCATTTTGCGCCCCATCATTTTTCACACTTCCGGGACCTCCACAAGCAGTCATCAGCACGCTCATAATCAGTAAAAAAACGGTGGCAATATACGCCATATAGCTCTTTTTCTGCATCATACCATTACCTCGCTTCTCAAACTAAACCAAATAAAAATCACACAAAAACCCGTTTCCCCACGAAGAGGAAACGGGCTCAGATCATAATTAGACGAAATAACTTGTCTAATATGCTCAAATACAATACGTAAAAACTAGATGCGTATCACCTATACAAATTTCCATTCCTGTCACTCGCAGGTCTATCGGCAATTGTTAATTAGGCAGTTCTCCTGGCTCCAGTTCATAGTTTCTTTGCGCCTTCCCAACATACATTAGTGACCAAGATTATATAACTTTCTTATACAAAGATTCTCCCTGTTACAGTGGCGTGACCGCTTTGGCTTGCACCAAATTCTCTATTAAGTCTAACAACACCTAATCCAATTCTATGTGATTTTTATTACATCGTAGCATGCAAAATATACAGTGTCAACAAACGCATAGGGGTATAACTATAGCGCAATCCGCATTTGATACCACTTAGAGCCGCCATGATTAGAAACTGATTCGCCTTCATTTACAAAACCAAATTTTGCATAATAATGAAGCTTTTCTTTTTTACAAGTTAAAATAACACCCTTTCTATGTTCCTCTTTTGCAAGCTTTATGAAAGCCTCAATCAACTGACCACCTACGCCTCTATTTCTGTATGCTGGCATGGTATTTAGGCCAAATATCATCTGCCATGCCCCATAGGGATTATGTAATGAAGCATCGGCGAACATCTCATCCGTCAAGATTTCATCATCCGTTACAAATCCATCGATAAAACCAATAGGTGTATCGCCGTCAAAGGCAATTAAAAACTGACCTGCATAATGATCTAATCGTTCCTTAAAAGACTCGCGAGGTGCAGCCTCAGAAGGAGGGAAACAAGTTGCTTCTATATGTGTCACTAAATCTAAATCTGCGGTTGTCGCTTTTCGTATTAAAATATCCATATCCTTCTCCATCGTATCTACATATCGGTTTTAGTATATACCGTTTTACATAACAAAGGCTACACGTAACGCTATGTACGTGTAGCCTTTTATTAACAATTTAACCAGTTACTTACTATACAGATTATCCGACCAATCAGCTTTTCGTATATTTCGGCACATTCCGATATTGCATTGGCAAGGAATTTTCTTTTATTTTAAAGCCATGCTTCTCGTAAAATGGTGCATTCTTGCGATCATCCATGACACGAATAAGACCCACTAAACGGTCACCATCCCATGCAGAAATCACGCGAGAAGAATTCATGAGCGCCTTATGTAATTGGTCAAGATACTTGCCTACCACCCAACGAACAGATAGAAATAAATCTGCTGCTTGTTGAGGGGTAAAGTTTTTTTCTTCGGCATAGGTAATTGGCATATACTCTCCTTATCTGCAATCATTACATACATTTAGCGCTTCACTATTTTTTCCCATGTGGCTTATGTTGAAAGATTTCTTTTACAATCCCTTCACCAACAATATTGCCACCTTCCATGATAAGAAACTCTGTACCTGCTTGTAGAGCAGAATAATCTACGGTTTCATATACTGGTAAAGCGTTAGCTTGAATTGGTTTATCAAAGATAACATCTTCACCATCAATAAAGTTTACACCTAACAGCTGTTCAGAGCCCTTTATAACAAGATGAGGGCAATACTTTCCATTATTCAAATTCGGTGGAGTTCTCCTCTTCTTGCTGAAGAAAGTAACTGTGCAGCAAATAGTAAAATCTAAATCGCTCATATTAGGCCTCATCTATTACATATACCATATCACCTGTAAAGTATATGTTCATTATACAATGTACGGGATTCCCTTCGGTCCATAACCAACCTTGGAGTACAGCTCGCCCCCAGTTATAAGTCTATGTAATGACCTCGAACTCACTTTCACTATATTCCTGCTGATACTGAGGTAACTCAATCCTTTTACCTGTGAAAGTATCTAATATTGTACTATTAAAGACGAGAATTTCTAGATCATCAATATCACATTTCCCAAATACTATCTTAGCCTTGTGAGTCTGTTCATCACCACTCTCATAGGAAAAAATGTAATCAAAGATAAAAGTCAAATTGCCGTCTGCATATTCTATTTTCTGTACTCTTGCATCATGAAGAGAATATTTAAAATACTCCCCAAGCAATCTTGTGGTTTTCATAACGCCTCATTACATAACTATAATTAACTGATTAAAATACAGTTAAATTAATCTATCATTTTATTAAAAACTCTCTTCTTTTACCATAAAGCATTCAATCTAGTATTATATATAAAAATAATGCTGGAACAATACAAAGTGTATCATTCCAACATTTATTATAATTTTAATATACAATAATCAAAGATGTATCTAGTTCCCAACTCTATACTTTATTAGATAACAAATAGTTTATAACCGTTAATAAACCTTTTTGAGGTAGTTCAATTAAAGTATTTGCATCTAATCGAAATTCAGCAGGTCTATGTATTACCCAATTTAACGGATCCACATTATCCCTATAATCCTTAAATAGATTATTAAAATAATCTCGAATTTTTGTATCTGTAATATAGTTAGCTAAATTTTTATTATAGTTATCTATAATTCTACTAAGTTTTCCTGAATCTTTTTGTACACGAGACCAAATCAGTTGATCCGATCCTTGAATGGTATGTTTTTTAGAATAATATATTATAGCTTGCTCAATAATTGCACGCACAAGAAATGTTGTTGCTATAGGATAGTATTTCACAAGTTTCTTTTCTGAAAATAATTCTAATTCTTTACATATAGCGGCTACACCATGCGAATCTACATCTGATGGCAATAAATTACTATAATTAAGCCCTTGAAAAAAATACGGTAAATTTTTAGTATTCCCCTGAGTAGTTATAATATTATTTTGTGCAGGTTTAACTGATTTTATATCAGTAACATTTAAAGAATCTTGATTTTTCGTAATAGGTATTTCATCATTCTTTGGAGCCTTAGTAACAGTTATACCTTTAGATTGACTATCAGAACCTATTTCATCAGTAAGATTTTCCTTTTCCCCATTAAGTAATCTAGTATTATAATCACTAAGCCAAGGCAATAATTTATCCTCTATTGTACCTGCTTTATTAAATAAACGAGTGACAGCAATCCCTTCATTCTCTGACTCTTTTACAACCCATTTAGAAGCATCTATTACTAATTGCATGCGCTTTTTTGTAAAAGTTTCCTCATCAGAGACATCTAACCCAATTTTCCTCTTTATTACCCTATTGTTAAATATTCTTTCAATAGTAGTAAATGGTAAGATATTAGTAATATCTAAATCAGCAAAGTATTTTTTTACATAAAAATCCACCAAATATGAAAGTGTTTTTTCATGATTCATCCTAACCTTAAAATTTTCTTTTTCACGTGCCGACCACTGTTTAGTTCCTTTGCCTTTGTCTTCACCTGAATGTAATCTCTCCATAATAAAAAAAGCATCTTCTTCATTAGTAACATAACAGCTAATTTCTTCAGAAATATTCCCTTTTTGACTAATTTTCTGAGCTTTCTCTTTAGTTGCTACATCTAAGAAACTAAATTTATCTGGTTCTAAAAGAAGTTTTAATACTGCAACTCTTCGATTACCTTCATAAACAACATACCTTTTTAAATCATTTGAATAAACAACTACAATTTGCTGATTACCTAATAAACCATTTTTTTGTATATCATCAGCCAAGTTAAGCATATATTGAACACCAACAGAATTAAATAATTTTTTTAAAGTATCTACTTCATTAGTTCCGATAACATGTCGAGGATTTTCAAAATAATTGAGTAAATCTTTAATTTTTAATTTTTTAATCTCTCCCATTACTTATTATGCTCCATTAAATAAAATTGTTAGATATTCTTCTTCATTTTTTGGTCTTTTAAGTTTTCTCGCATAGAACATAACTTCACTAGCTGAACGTTTTTTTTGTAAAGAGTAATTCAATTTAAACTCAATATTACATACACTAGAGTACATTGTTTTTATGGCATTTATATTATCATATGTAACAATCCACATCCTATTTTTTAATCTACTTAATATCATATTAGCTAAATTAACATGATCACCATGAGAATAAAAATTTTTATATAACCCAGGTCCTTTACTATAATAAGGCGGATCAAAAAAAGTAAAAGTCTTTCTTTTGTTTAAAATTATATTCTCAATAAAATCAAGGGCTTCCAAATTATATATACTAATCTTTTCTCTATGCGCTGCAATTCTTTCAATTTGTTTAATAAGCCTCAATTTATTAAATCTACAATCTATTAAATATTCTCCGGTTTGCTCTAATCCACCTATAGGACCCGCTTTATCAACAATTCCGGAACGATTGGTTCTATTTAAAAAGAATGTTGAAAAACCAATTTCTAAATTATTATGATTCGAAAGATTATCTCGAATAGCTTTTTGTCTATGCCACTCGTCTATAGTCACTTCTGTGTTTGTTACTAACTGAATAAATTCATCTGTACGATATAAAATACTTTCCCAAAAACAAAAAATTGTAAAATCATAATCATTTAATATTATACGATTAACTAGTCCATTAAATAAAAGTTCCAATGCAACTGCTGCTCCACCACAAAAAGGCTCAATATATGTAGTGCAACCATTTTCTTTTATTAAACGAGAAACATAATTATATAGTTTATGTTTTCCTCCTGGGTAGCGCAGTGGAGAAGGATTCATGAATACCTCCATAACCGTAAAATAAAACTAAGGTATCTATTCCCACTCAATTGTAGCAGGTGGTTTAGATGTAATATCATACACAATACGGTTGATGTGTTGTACTTCGTTTACAATACGACGGGAGATTGTGTCCAATACGTCGTAAGGGATGCGTGCCCAGTCAGCAGTCATGAAGTCTGTTGTTGTTACGCCACGCAATGCCAATGTATAATCGTATGTACGGAAGTCACCCATAACGCCTACAGTACGAGTAGATGTTAATACTGCAAAGTATTGGTTGATGTCGCGATCAAGGCCGGCTTTTGCAATTTCGTCACGGAAGATGTAGTCCGCGTCACGCAAGATGTCGAGTTTGTCTTTCGTGATTTCGCCCATTACGCGAATGGCAAGACCAGGACCTGGGAATGGTTGACGCCATACGAGGTAGTCAGCCAAACCTAATTCAGAACCAAGTTCACGTACTTCGTCTTTGAAGAGGTTACGCAATGGTTCGATAAGGCCTTTGAAGTCTACAACTGCAGGCAAGCCGCCTACGTTGTGGTGAGATTTGATAACTTCTGCTTCGCCAGTACCGGACTCGATAACGTCAGGGTAGATTGTACCTTGCGCCAAGAAGTCAACGGAGCCGATTTTACGACCTTCATCTTCGAATACACGGATAAATTCTTCGCCGATAGCTTTACGTTTAGCTTCTGGATCTTCAAGACCAGCCAATTTATCTAAGAAACGTTTTTCAGCATCTACGCGGATGAAATGCATGCCGGAATCTTTGAAAGCTGCTTCAACTTCGTCGCCTTCGTTTTTACGCATTAAACCATGGTCAACAAAGATACAAGTCAATTGGTCGCCTACAGCTTTAGAAATAAGAGCTGCTGCAACGGAGCTATCTACACCACCAGACAATGCTAACAATACTTTGCCATCGCCTACAGTGTTACGGATTTCTTCAATAGCAGTTTTTGCATAGTTTGCCATTGTCCATGTGCCTGTGAAGCCACATACTTCATACAAGAAGTTGTGAAGCATTTCTTTACCATGTTCAGTGTGCAATACTTCTGCATGATATTGCATAGCGTATAATTTGCGTTCTTTATTTTGCATAGATGCAACAGGGCAGTCTTTTGTATGCGCAATGATTTCGAACCCTTCAGGAACTTTTGCTACATAGTCAACATGGGACATCCAAACAACTTGGTCTTCGTCCAAGCCTTTGAACAATAGAGATGTAGTGTCCACTTTAGTAGGTGTTTTACCAAACTCACGGTTGTCCGCAGATTTAACTTCGCCACCCAATGTATGCGCCATAAACTGCATACCATAGCACATGCCAAGAACTGGAATACCAAGTTCAAAAATCTCTTTTTCGATTTTTGGAGAGTTTTCTTCATACACGCTGTTAGGGCCACCTGTGAAGATGATACCTTGCGGTTTTAATTCTTTAATTTTGTCCAGCGCTTTGTTGTATGGATATACTTCGCAGTATACGTGATTTTCACGAACACGGCGCGCGATCAATTGATTATATTGACCACCAAAGTCAACAACAATAACAAATTCCTTGTTTTCCATGCCTTCCTCCATATGCATCTATTTGTGAAAGTATATTCACTATTTTTTAATACCCTTACATTTCTGTACTGGCGGTGCGTTTTCTCGAACAAAACGCTAAATTTCATTACATTTCATTATACCATACG
This sequence comes from Veillonella sp., assembly GCA_018367495.1. The sequence goes on from JAGZGB010000036.1 coordinate 9,888, forward strand.
AAGTATATGGACTCCATATATTCCGTATGAAATTTATGATTAATATTTTAATGTTCGGATTTTAGTTTTACTCTATACATAACTCAATACAATGAGATGACCTATAAGAGGCTCTACCCTTTCAAGAGACTATTCTTTATCAGGCTCACGTTTAGACATCTTTACAGCTCCTACGGGACAGATTGAATAACAGTCGCCACATCCGATACAACCTTTACCTATATTAAACCGAGTCTCTCCTTGAGTGATGCATTGAACAGGACAATCTACCGCACACGCACCGCACTTAACACAAGTATCATCTATATTGAACTTTAGATTTCCCATTCTACATCACCTCCTATGGGGTTAATAAAACTAATTAACTGCACTGCACTAAAATCTAATTGTTTCTACTAAGCTCGTTATTGTATGCAATAGCTGAATAGATAGCTTTGGCCACGCCATGATGGTTATTATCCGTCGTCACATAACGTGCTGCTTCTTTAATATTTGGCTTCCCATTGCCCATAGCTACGCTAGTACCTGCAAATCGCAGCATGGATAGGTCGTTTTCACTATCCCCTAAGGTCATAATTTCATCGGGACTAAATTTCCAGTGATTTGCCAGTGCTTCTACAGCGGTCCCCTTTGTGGTATGTGGTAGTACGAATTCGAGATTACCTTCACTAGAGAGCAGTACATCATAAAAGCGTTCACGACCTGTACCATCATGAGACATACCTTGATATTCATCACGCAAATCTTGTAAGATTCTTTGGCGCATAGGCTCATCGCCGTAAAAGATTTGCATCTTCTCAGGGCCTTCGTCTAAGGCTTCCATATGAGCTAGTAAATCAGGCACCATAGTTCGTGTTGCCAAGATAAATGGACGGATATTAGGTCTAAAGAAGAAATTAGACTGCTCTACTTCACATTCAGATAAGTTTGCATTTGCTGCTTCATCACCTTCAGCTAAGGCATAGTGATCATGAGTTTCACCAGGTAGGTGTTCCTCAGGTACACCAAGTTGAGGATGATTCATTAAGCTTGGTAGATGATTATCCATGAGTCCAACCGAACCTTTTGTATTAGGCGATTTACGCTCACTAGCACATGCGCTTAATCGTTCAGGCGTAATGCATCTAGACGGCGGATACATACCAAAGATTTTATCTTTCACATAAGCCTCTACATAGACACCATAGGTTAACAGTTTGCGCAACAGATAGAGTGCTTGTTCTTTATCAAAGGTTACATGGAACAAACTACGGTTTTCTTCCTTGTCCATTACATAGGCCCCATTGGTACACATGAAATAGCGTAAACATGGTAGTTTCTCGATAACATCATTCATCTCATTCCAAGCGCGACCAGAAGCGATGGCTACGCGAATGCCACTTTCACGAGCGGCACGAATAGCCTCAATAGCCTCAACAGGAATTGCTTTTGCATCGTTAACTAATGTGCCATCAACATCAGAGGCTATAAATTTAATAGGCTTATCACCCTTGAGACCTATGTAGTTTTTAATTTGTAATGTTTCAGTTGAGGACATGAAGCCTCCTTTAATACAGTAGTATATAAATAGATAAAGAATTAAATAGATACACAGTTATCTACATAAATATTTGTATATATAAATATCAAACAGATAGATTGGTGAGATTGCATATAAATAAAATTATTTAGATGCATTAAATTCGGCTACAATCTCTTCTAATACTGCTGGGTTTTCTACCAAACTTAATAATGTACGACCAATAATATTGGCACCATCAAGGATTGTTTGTTCAATGGTTGGCTCTAGCATAGCAGCTGCAAACTCTTTAGAGTGACATACTTTATCGTCCCCAGCAAGTCGTAATTTAGGATGGAACGCCGCACATTGATAGCTCACATTACCGATGTCGGAGCTACCGCCGAGGGCTGCTGGTCCCGGTTCAAAGTCTAGGCCCATATCTGCCATGACCGCTTCAATAAGAGCAGTACCACGGTGATTTTGGTTCATATCATCATAAGGATTGCCGTAAAATTCTATATCGACTGTTGTTCCAGTACAAAGGGCAGCCCCTTCAAAAATTTTCTTAATCTGTTCAGATAGGCCATTTAAATAGTCCCGTTCTGTATGACGTACGGTTACTTCTAACTCGCCAAACTCAGGGATAACATTAGAGGCAGTACCACCGGCAATGATCCATGTGCCGATACGCGTTTCAGGTCGCACTTGTTGGCGCATCATATCCATCGCATGAATAGCAAGTTGTACGCCATTTACCGCATTAATGCCGTTCCAAGGCTCCCCTGCTGCATGGGCTGGTTTACCATGATAGCGTGCACGGAAACAGTCTAGTGCCAAGAATTGTGAATTAGGTCGTGTTTCTTCCCCATCGAGGTGAACCATGATAGCTAAATCATAGTCTTTAAACACCCCTGCATTACACATATCCACCTTACAACCTGTAGCTTCTTCATCTGGTGTACCGATAATATCAATGTCCATATTGAAAGCAACGCCATCTTGTTGCATTTTATGTAGTGTTAATGCTGCCAGGACACTCATAGAGCCACTGGCAGAATGACCACATGCATGGCCCACCTCTGGCAATGCATCATATTCACAAAGGATAGCCAAACGACCTTTGGGGTTATCTACTTTTACAGCAGACGCCTTAAAGGCTGTGGGCAAGTTACAGAAATTATAAGTTACATCCATACCGTGTTTTTCTAGAACAGCACCGATAGTTTTAACAGACTCAAACTCATGACTGGAAAGCTCAGGATTCTTAGCTAATGTATAGTTAATAGCAAACGCATCGGGTGCGAAGCTTTTACAAAGATCAGAAAATGTATTTGTAAGGGACATATTGCCTCCATGTATATATGCAAATGATTGTAATGAACGAAGATACTCTACAACAATAAATCTAAAACTCATGTATTCTTAATTATACAATGTTATTGCCTATTATTGTAAAATTCCGTACAATATAAACAGAATTTAATATCATGTATATGGATGTTTGAGGAGGATACTATGTTTAAGTTCAAAAAATTGACAGCCATCGCCCTTGTAGCGGTAGCAGCAATGGGTTTATTGGCTGGTTGTGGCAATGACAAACCTAAAATGACACAACAAGAAGGTGTATTGCGTGTAGGTTCTGAAACTACATTCCCACCATTCGAATTTACTGAAGGCGACAAATACGTTGGTTTCGACGTTGATTTGTCCGAAGCAATTGCTAAGAAAATCGGTTTAAAAATGGAATTCAAATCCATGGGCTTCGATGCTTTGATTCCAGCAGTTCAATCTGGCGATATCGACATGATCGCAGCAGGCATCAATGCTACGCCTGAACGTGAAAAAGCATTGGACTTCTCCGATGTATACTTTGACCAAGGCGGTTTCATCACAGTTGTTCGTAAAGACAACACAACAATCCACAACATGGATGAATTAGCAGGTAAAACTGTAGGTGCTCAAATTGGTACAATCCCTGTTGAAATGGCTCAAAAAATTCCTGGTACAACAGTAAAACAAATCGATTCCAACGCTAATATCTTCATGGAATTGAAAGCTGGTACAATCGACGGTGCTATCATCGATAACGCAGTGGCTATGTACTACCTCAAACAAGGTGCTGATCAAGACCTTAAACTCGTAGGCGAACCTACTAAAGCTGAAGGTACAGTTCTTGGCGTGAAAAAAGGCAACAAAGCTTTACAAGAAGCTGTTAATAAAGCTCTTAAAGAACTTAAAGAAGACGGCACTTACCAAAAAATCTACGACAAATGGTTCGGCGATTACAACAAAAAATAATATCTATCTCTATAAACTAGGATAAATATGACCCCTCTGAAAGACTTCAGAGGGGTTTTCCTCTTTTGCGGTCTCTTACGTTCGTTATATAATAAATATGTATTCTATAGTAAATGTAATTAATATAAAGGAGGCCTTATGGCACAGTACTTTACGGAACGCCTAGAAAAGGTCTTCCACATGATTTTCAAATCCTACAATCAAGAGATGGCTCAAGAAGGCTTACGCCAATTAGAGCTCATCGTAAACAATCAGCAAAGCCCTGAGCAAACGAAGCATCAAGCCTTGCGCAACGATATGACTACCTCTCTGGAAAACGAAATTGACACTAAAGAGGACGCATTAAAAATAGCAAACAATCCAGAGTCTCGAGAGATAGCTGATGCATATGCTTTATTGGCTCGTATCTACGCAGGTCCACGCTTTACGTGGGAGGAATCTAATTTCCCTGAAAACAACATGCGTACCTATCAATGCTTGCACGATAGCATTCGCCGCTGTAGTCCTATCGGCACCTTACAAGCATTGCGTATCAATGGTACCATTACACCTACGGTTGAAAAGGATATGTTAATATCCTTTAATGATGCATTTCGTATCGTTTACAACTACGCTGAACAAGGCGATGCCTTTTGCCAATACATTATAGGCAATGTCTTTTTCTGGCGCGATGATGATCGCATTAGCTCAGCTCGGGATATGATTACACCGCCCCCTCTAAGCTTGGCAAAACGCATTCGGCAAAGTTTACAAAAAGGCTCTATACAGGAACGTATCGGAACCTTACAAGGCACTGTTTCAGACGAAACATTACAGGGAAATGCTACTACATTCGCCAAAGAATGGTTTAACAAGGCCCTCAACAATGGACTTGCCATGTTCCAAGGCAATTTACGTAACATCTATATCGACGAAGGCGATTTTGATAATGCGCGCCGTGTAGCTTTAACTGCTGCTGATCTAGGCAATCCAACTATGATGCTCTACACTGGCCTAGACTGTCATGAACATGGAAAATTTGAGGATGCTTTCACATGGTTCACGAAAGGTGCCTCCTTGGGCCAAGCTGAAAGTACCGCCGAATTAGCAGATTATTACTATCATTTCTATGATACTAAAGAGCTACGCAGAGTCATCCCTTATGATCCTGTTAAAGCAATTGGACTGTACCGACGTGCAGCTACTAAATATTTTAGTGATGCAGGCTATGCAGCATTACAAGCTGCCTTTGGCTATATATTCCACATCGGTCACCTACCACTCGACTGGGGACTCATTGCGGACTTAACACACATGGCAGCCACAAAAGAGCGATTTATGTTTTCCTTGCCATACATCGGTTACATGCGCATCCATGGCTTAGGGGTAACCAAGAATATACGCTTTGGTGTTCAATCCTTAACACGTGTACTAGAGGAAGAAAAGCGAGCATTAGAAGAGGAAGATCGCGTTCTCTTTTACGATATTACACGGGCTTTAACGCGAGTTGCCTTAGGGTATGCCTATGAAAAAGGTTATGTCACTGGCAAACCAGATTTAGATACTGCTGTAGCCTATTACGAGGAATCCCATCAATATATGCTGTCTCACAAGGCAACCCTTGATGAGGAGTTAAAGGATATCCCTATCGATGATGAAGCCGAAGATCGCCTAGCGGCCTTCGAAGAAATAGACGGTCATTGGCACTATAAAGAGGGCTTTACAGAGTCTACCTCAACAGTACGCCCTGGTCATACGAAATGGCCTCAAAATGCAGCTCGATTATCTATAAATATGGATGACTTCTTATGGGACACCACCTTATATGATTGGCAAACCATTGAGCATGCTTTAGAATCACAAGAAGAAATGAAACTGAGCTTTTACAATCATTTTCTATCAGTCCCAGATAAATTACGCAACATCTTTAAACTAGATGTAAAGCGCATACCAAGAGATTCATACCAAGTACGATTACATGGATATGACCCTACAGAAGGTCAAGAGGTTATCTATCGAGCGCTATTCAAGAAAGAGGATGCTATACATCTGTTAAAAGACCTTTATGATAATCATCAGTTACCTATATTTGGTGATAACTGGTCTATTGAAAAGAATGAGGAAAAACCAACGTGGCACTATGTACTCGATGTAGATCAACAAGCATTCCTACTTGAAGAATACGACGATGCTAACGCCATGATACAAACTGCACTACAAGGCTTAAAAGACAAAAAATACGAACAAATTAATGTCCGTACTCATGACTTTATTGGCCCATCCTATTTCATTTTCAGAGGCAATCACGCAAATCCATTTAGAGTTCAACTCTATCTAAAAGAATCCGTACGCCACTCTATCGACAAAGATGGAAACCCTCTAGATACGCCAGGTAATACCTATTTATTTGAACAACAGTTAGGTAACGAAGTATCCTTAAACTACTGGATTCAAAAAACAATCAACACCTTGGAAATACCTGAATTAGATAACTGGAAAAAACTCAGCGTACCAAAGGGGTTACAATAGGATATAAGAAAAAGACCACCCGCAAGCTGGGTGGTCTTTTTTCTGGGGAATGAAATTGTTATTTGAATAAAGGCAAGATTGCGTTTGCTAAACCAGTAAGCGCAGCCAAGATTGCTTTAACGATAGTTGCTACCATTGCTGTTCCTCCTTCTCATATAAGCACAATAACTAAACTAACTATAAACATCTTAAACTAGGACATTAAATCTAACGTGAAATGAGTAAATTTTTACACATTAATTTTTCATGAGGAAAATGACAATGTCACAATTAATACGATTAGTTATATGAGAAAGATAGTATACAATGAATTCATAAATTTCTATAAATTTTTAACAATTTGTAAAACAATGTAACTATTATACTTAAAGCACATCATACTATAATCACATCAGAACCAACTCACCAAAAAACACCTCGAAATAAAACAAAACCCTTCTCTATCCAAATTTAGTTCAACATAAACTAACAAGGTTAGAGAAGGGTTTCTTTTTTCACATACACAATACATTATTCGTATTATGTATGTTTATATGTGTAATTATAGAGATTCAACAACCTCTGCACAGCGATGGCAAAGTGTAGGATGTTCGCTATCTTGACCTACTGTATCGCGGTGGATCCAGCAGCGTTCACATTTTTCAAGTTCAGATGGAGCAACTACTGTTGCAACGCCTGTTTCTTCGTCTTTTACAGCCTCTGCTGGAGCAGCGCCATTTACGATGTGAGCTTCGGAAACGATAACAAGTTTAGCCAAGCCTTCTTCACCAAGAGCGTTCAATGCGTCGAATGCAGCACCTTCAGCATATACTGTAACGGATGCATCCAATGGGTGACCGATTGTTTTGTTTTGACGAGCAAGCTCCAATGCTTTTTGTACGGATGTACGCAAGTCTAGCAATTGGTTCCATTTGTCAGCCAATTCTTGGTTAAAGTGTTCAGGATGACCTTGTGGCCAATCTTGAAGCATAACGGATTCAGTCATGCCTTCTTCTTTAGGCATGTATTTCCAAACTTCTTCTGCTGTGAAGGAAAGTACTGGAGATACCATAGCTACCAATGTTTTCAAGATTTCGTACATAGCTGTTTGGGCAGAACGACGAGCTACGTTGTCTTTGCTTTCAGCATACATAGTATCTTTCATTACATCAAGGTAGATGGAGCTCAAGTCTACTGTACAGAAGTTATGAATTGCATGGTACAACATGTGGAATTCATAGTTTTCGTACGCTTCAGTAACCTTTTGACGTACTTCTTCTAAGCGCAACAATGCCCAT
>JAGZGB010000215.1 GCA_018367495.1 Veillonella sp.
ACCCAAGCCACCTTATCAACAGTCTTATTATGGATTTCTCCATCAATAGCTAGTGGCTCAATGAGATTTCTAATCTCTTCTTTCATGTCTTCCATGTCTCCCCATCCATTATTATGAAGTCGCATGGTAAAATAATTAACTGCCTTTTCAAGAGACATAACCTCTGTTTCAGGAACGGTTTTATAAGTTACTTTCACATTATGCCCCATCTCATAGATTGCATCTAAACACTCTTTCATCTTACCATCCCACGGAAAAGAATCACGACCAAAGAAATGTTCAGATAGCATATCTACCATTTCGTCACTCCGTTCGCTGAAAGCAATCCACAAGCATTTATCATTACTTGCATCATGCATGGCGCGAATATTTTCTACATCAAACATAATCGGGCAGAAGATACTGTATGCCAAGTCAAAGCTTTTATCCCAACCTAGTTCTCGACGAGTTTCATCAGACCAAGGTCCGATATATAAGCTAAGATCTAAACCTTCTGTCTCTGCCAATTGTTTAGCACCGCGAATCATACCATCAGATAAATCGATACCAGTCGCCTTATAGCCTTCCCGAGCTAACCCAAGTGCGTAGTCACAAACACCACAGCCTACATCAAGTGTACGACCATTCGATGAAGGTAATAAATTTTCATCCTTTAAGAAGGCTAAAAAATCAGTGACCTGTGCCTTTCGATCCTCGCGATTGTGCATTTCTACAAAGTACTCGGAACGATGGTTCCATGCGTCTTGCTCATCGCGCCAAGTTTCGTTGACCGTGAGCTCCTGTATTTTATTTGTCATATTATCCCCTCTAAATAGCTACATCCTCAAACGGATGAGTTATAGATACATATATAAGTAATTTTCACTTAGTTAAATTCACTATGTAATTTAACGCTCCCCTATATGTCCTAGTGTTCCGGCTAGGATGTTCAGATTTCCATATAGCTATTCTTATTGTACATCATTCTCAAAACAAAATGTGTTACCCAAATCACATTTATTATGTTATTTCGATATTATTAAATATAAAACTCTATATCGAAATCTTATCAGCACCTCAGCTCATGTATTTATCTATCTCTAACTAATTCATGCATATATCGCCATGTATTTCTCTCCCCTTAATACATACAAAAAAGGCCTCTCGAAATTTCGAGAAGCCTTTTATTTGGTGCGCCTAGCAGGATTCGAACCTGCGCACCCGGTTCCGGAGACCGGCGCTCTATCCCCTGAGCTATAGGCGCATGAATACCTAAAAATTATACCATATTACGCTATGGTTCGATAGTATAAAGTATGGGTACT
>JAGZGB010000216.1 GCA_018367495.1 Veillonella sp.
AAGTTTTGAATCATATAAACGCAAACAACAAGAAGAAAAACAAGGATAGGAGGGAACTGAATGCTATTAGAATTAAATGACGTAAGTAAAAGCTTTGGTGGCGTTGCAGCCCTCACAGGAGTATCTTTTGGCGTTAAACAAGGTGAAGTATTTGGTGTTATTGGTCCAAATGGTGCTGGTAAGACGACACTGTTCAACTTGATTACAGGTGTATTCCCAGTAAGTTCGGGCGAAATTGTTTTTGATGGTATGTCTGCTGTAGGGATTAAGCCTCATAGAACTGTTGAAATGGGTATTGCTCGTACATTCCAAAATATTCGTCTCTTTGGCAATATGACAGCTCTTGAAACTGTTTTAACCGGTATGCATTGTCGTACTGGCTCTGGCTTCTTATCTAGTTTTTTGAAAACAAAACGTCAACGCATTGAAGAAGAGCGTTGTCGTGGTATTGCTTATGAGTTCTTAAAGCTTGTAGGTCTTGAAGCAGATGCAGAAGAGGTTGCCACATCATTACCGTATGGTAAGCAACGTCGTCTTGAAATCGCTCGTGCCTTAGCGACACACCCTCAGTTAATCTTGCTTGATGAACCGGCAGCAGGTATGAATGATAGTGAAACTGAAGTTCTGCGTCAATTGATTGGCAAGATTCGTGACCTAGGTATTACCGTTGTGGTTATCGAACATGCCATGGAATTGATGATGAATATCTGTGATCGTTTGGTAGTACTTAACTTTGGCAAGAAAATTGCCGAAGGTACACCTCAAGAAATTCAAAATAATGAAGCTGTAATTGAAGCATACTTAGGTAAAGAAGAGGTGTAATATGTTAAAACTAGAAAATATTGTGGCTGGTTATGGACATATTACAGCCCTAAAAGATATAAGCCTAGAGGTTCCACAAGGTTCGATTGTATCTCTTATTGGTGCTAATGGTGCTGGTAAGACTACTACGATGAAGACTATTATGGGACTTGTAAAACCCACATCTGGTCGAGTGATTTTTGAAGGTCAAGATATTACGAGTCGTCAAACTCATCAAGTTGTACAGAATGGTATCTCTTTAGTTCCTGAAGGGCGTCAAATACTACAAGATATGAGTGTTTATGAGAACCTTGAAATGGGTGCTTATACACGTAAAGATCAAGAAATCGAAGCAGATATCAAAAAGGTATTTAAACGATTCCCTATTCTTGATGAACGAAGCTATCAATTGGGTGGTACTTTATCTGGTGGTCAACAGCAAATGCTAGCTATTGGCCGTGCACTTATGGCTCGTCCAAAGTTGTTATTACTAGACGAACC
>JAGZGB010000217.1 GCA_018367495.1 Veillonella sp.
TGGTGAAATGGGCTTATTCCAAAATAACGATAAGTTCAAGGTTGATGAAATCGCATCTCTTCGCGTAGTATTGGCTCGTATTAACCAAAAAGGTGTTCTCGGTGATGATAAAGTTCGTGCAGCTGTTATTTCCGCAACAGACCGCAAAAACTATGCAGATGTGTTGCTTAAAGGTACATTCATCCCTGGTTCCGCTCCAATTCCACCATCCATGGACTATGGCTTCAAAGATTTGAAAGATCCTAATGCATATAATCCTGATCGCGCAAAACAATTGTTAGCAGAAGATGGTTGGAAAGATACTGATGGTGATGGCATCCTTGATAAAGATGGAAAACCATTAACATTCAATTTCGTTGTATATAACTCTCGTGCTGAATTGCCACTTTATGCCGAAGCTGTTCAAGCAGACCTTAAAAAAGTGGGTATCGACATGAAAATCAAAACAGTTGACTATAACTTGATTGATAAAATGGGTCAAGATGGCGACTATGATATGCTTATCTCCAACATCGTAACTGCTAATACAGGCGATCCAATCTGGTTCTTAGCTAACTACTGGCATACTAATGACAATGGTTCCAACCCTCAAAACGGTTCTGGTTACTCCAATCCACAAGTTGACCAATTGTTAGATGCTGCTGAAACTGAATTCGACCCTGCAAAACGTCGTGACTATGCAATTCAAATTCAACAATTATTGATGAATGACGGTGCTGCATTATTCTTAGGTTACCCTAAAACTAATATCGTTACTGGTTCTTACTTGAAAGGTGCAGTCATGTATCCAAGTGATTACTACTGGATTACAAATAAAATTACTAAATAATAAGGAGCTATAATGGCAGAAAACGTACTCACAGTAGAACATCTTAGTATCGCGTATCAAGGCGTGCCTGCTGTTATGGATGTAAATTTTACCTTGGAACGCGGCAAGGTATTGACCATTGTAGGGGAATCCGGATCCGGTAAGACTACCGTGATCCGCGCCCTCATGGGGTTATTACCAGTCGGTGGTGAGGTTACAGAAGGGACACTGCTATTTAATGGTAAAGACCTTCGAAATCTTTCAAAATCCGAATGGCGTTCCATACGTGGTAAAGATATGGCCATGATTTTCCAAGATAGCGGTAGTGCACTCGACCCGATTGTACGCATTGGTAAACAATTTAGAGAACTATTCAAAGCTCACATTGAAATCTCCAATGACGAATGTGATCGTCGTGCTATTGAATTATTAGAGTCTGTTGCGTTACCTAATTGCGCAGATATCCTTCGCCGCTATCCACATGAGCT
>JAGZGB010000037.1 GCA_018367495.1 Veillonella sp.
AGCTATGAAACAAATCTTGGCTGACATTCAATCTGGTAAATTCGCTGATGAATTCTTGGCTGATTCTAAAAATGGTCAAAAATTCCTTAAAGAACATCGCGAAGCAGCAGCTGTTCATCCAATCGAACCAGTTGGTGCAGAACTCCGTAACTTGATGAGCTGGTTGAAATAAGAGTATTATTTAGATAATCTCTTATATAAGCATATGCTTATTGAAAGCGACCCCTTAGGGGGTCGCTTTTTTTATCGTTTTATAAGATGTTTCCTGTTACCATACCATACATTGTTATATCGAAAATATTGGCATAGGATATGATATAATAAAGAGTAATATGTGAAAGGAGAGCGATATGGATTTTTACACATTAGCCTATGTTGAAAGTCAGACTGTAGCAGGACAAACATGGGACTTTATCGTTTTTGTAGCTATTCTGTTAGCACTGCTCGTTATAGGTGTACAGGTATTGCGAAATGGTTTTACTAATCGCTATCGTGATCTGTTGGTTATTTTGTCTTTGATTGTGGTATTTTTCTTGGGTCTAGAGTATCAAGAATATAATCGAATGAAAACATATTCTGAAGACTCTTCTCGTATGGCTCAATTTCTACATTCTTTTAGCACCGACCGTTCTATACCGAGTGAGCAATTGGCGGTTAATTCCTTAAAGATTCGCAATGGTATGATTTTAAAGGTTTATGATGCTTATTATGAGGTTCAGTTCAATCCAGAGTTTTCAACCTATACGATTACTCGTGTATATAAGGTAAGCCCTACTGATCGAATTCATGATATCGTGGATGCATTACAATAAGGAGGACCACATATGACAGAAGCTATGGCCGTCTATGGGATGGTCTTTGCCAAACTCGCCATCGGTCTCTTGGCGATTATTTTACAAATTAACTTAATGGGGAAGGGGAATTTGGCGCCAACCTCTGCGTTAGACCAATTACAAAACTATGTACTTGGTGGTATTATTGGTGCCATCATTTACAATGATCAAATTGGTATTTTACAGTTTATGTTAGTCTTAATTTTATGGACTATCCTAGTAATGTCTCTTAAATTTTTAAAAGGTAATCTTCGTTTCTTTAAATCAATTTTAGATGGACATCCAGTCATTGTAATTGAACGAGGGCATATTTTAACAGATGAATGTATGCGTTATGGTATTCAAGCAGCGGAACTTAAGTTGAAGTTGCGTGCAGCAGGTGTTCAATATGTAACAGATGTTAAACGTGCTGTATTAGAACAAAATGGTCAACTTAACATAGTTCAATTTGGGGAAGATAATATTCGTTTTGACCTCATTGATGATGGGCAAATCAATCAATTCACTCTTGATGTAATTGAAAAAGATAGAGAGTGGCTTGAGCAAGAGGTGCAAGCTCAAGGGTATTCTATTAAGGATGTATATATTGCGGAATATAATGGGGGTAAAGTTGTTATTTACCCATATGAACGTAAAAAACGTTCTCGTTAATATACAGAGAAAGGGAACTAGTGAATCGTAAAGATTTAATTGATCGATTACAAGAATTATATAAAGACGAAGATAGTCGGGTTACTGTAAATCCTCATGCGGGACAAAAGGTGGCTATCGTCTATCCCAATACATATTTTGTAGGCATGAGTAATCTTGGTCTCCACATCATTTATGAAGAAATTAACTTACGCAATGATAGCGTATGTGAACGTATTTTTTTGCCTGAAAAAAAGGAATTGGAAGCGTACGATAAAACTAAGACACCGCTTATGAGTGTTGAAACACAGCGGCCTATGCATCAGTTTGATGTAGTGGCCTTTGATGTGACCTTTGAAATGGATTATTTCCATATTCCGTTGATGTTACGTCATGGACGCGTACCTATTATGGGGAAAGATCGCACAGAATTTGATCCTATTGTCATTGCCGGTGGCCCATGTGCTACCTTTAATCCAGAGCCTTTTGCGGACTTTATCGATGCTTTCATCATCGGTGAAGGGGAAGGTATCGTTAGTCGCGTTCTAGATATCATTCGCGATGGCAAAATGGAAGGCCTAGATCGAAATACTATTTTGCGTCAATTAGCGAATGTATCTGGCGTGTATGTACCATCCTTGTACGTGCCAATTTACAGCGACGACGGCGAATTTAAAGGTTACGATATTGCTGAAGGCGCACCAAAAACGATTAATCGGCACTTTGAAATGCTCACTAGTGGCGGCGAAACCGTAGTAGCAACAAACTATACAGAATTTGGCGCTATGTACATTATCGAGGTCGCACGTGGCTGCGGTCGCCATTGTCGCTTCTGTATGGCAGGCTATTGCTTCCGTGTACCGCGCGTACGACCTTTAGAAATATTAAAAGAAGGCGTAGATAGAGCAGAGAAATTGGGTAAAAAGGTAGGCCTTATGGGGGCTGCTATCTCCGATTATCCAGAGGTAGATGAGTTAGTTACGTATATTCGTTCTAAAGATATGCGCTATTCTTGTGCCTCTTTGCGAGCAGATTCTTTGACGCAAGCCGTAGTAGACGGATTAGCCGATAGCGGTCAAAAGACGATTACCATTGCTCCCGAAACGGGTAGTGAACGATTGCGTCGTGTTATCAATAAAGGTATCAGTGAAGAGCATTTGAAAAATGCTGCCACTTTATCTGCTAAGTCTGGTATCCAACATATGCGTCTCTATATTATGATTGGATTGCCAACGGAAACTGACGAGGATATTGAAGCAATTGTAGGACTTGCAGAACGGACGCAAGCCCATATGGCAGAGGTAGGCTGTAAAGGTCGTTTAACGCTCAGTATTAATCCATTTATTCCAAAGCCTTTTACACCATTCCAATGGATGGCTATGGATAATCAAAAAACGGTAGAGAAAAAACTTCAATATATTAAAAAAGCATTGCAAAAGAATCGTCGTATAGAGGTGCTCGTTGAATCACCTAAAGAGGCATATATTCAAGGTGTACTAGCTCGTGGTGATCGCCGCCTTGGTGCTGTTCTTGCGGCATGTGCAGCAGATCGTGGCAGTAAGTCCTTCAAGTCTGAAATGAAGGCAGCAGGTCTAGATATGGACGAGATGAACTATCGTGAACGTAGCTTTGATGAATTTTTACCCTGGAGTCACCTCGACATGGGGATGGACGATGGATATCTTGAAATGGAATGGAAACGTTCTGTGGATGAAGCGTATACACCGCCATGTGTACAAGGTTGTAAGCGATGTGGTGTATGTAAATAGGAGGTACTTATGAATGAATCTGTAAAACGTATAGATGTTAATGGACCTCATGGTACTTGGTCATATGAAGCTCCTAATTGGGCGAATCAATTTCCTATCGTTATGGGGGATACATTTCGTCATGGCGGTGTATCTGAAGCTCCCTATGAATCACTAAATTTAGCCTTTCATGTAGGGGATGAACCGAAGCATGTTCGTGAAAACCGTGCTATTATCGCTGAATATTTAGGGGTTGAACCAATACGTATTTCTTGTGGTAATCAAGTACATGGTCTCAAGGCTGTAGAAATTACAGAAGATCTTATTGGTGCTGGAGCTTTTGGAGAGGATACAGCAATCGCCGATTGTGATGCGGTGTTTACAAATTTACCGAATGTACCGCTATTTTTATTTACAGCAGACTGCGTGGCCGTGGGTATTTACGATGCTAAGCATCATGCTATGGCTACTGTCCATGCAGGGTGGCGCGGGGCGATAGGTCATTTGCCAGTTCTTACTATTGAGGCTATGAAAGAAGCTTATGGTACGGAGTTCAAAGATTGTTATGCATATCTTGGGCCTAGTATTGGACCAGAATCCTTTGAAGTTGATGTAGAGTTAGGAAAACGTTTTGAATTAGCTTGGCGTGGTATGACTGAAAGAAATACGGCTGATGTAGTCAATTACCCGGGTGATAAAATAGACAAAGCCTATATTAACTTGTGGAACTTTATTGCTGAAGGGCTCATTGTTAATGGTGTGCCTAAAGAAAATATTGCTATCGGCGGTACCGATAGTGTAACAGAAGGTGATTGCTATTCCTATAGACGCGAGGATGGGAAAACTGGGCGTATGGCTTTATTTGGCATGTTACAACAATGATAGTATTTGGCTTTCATCAACATTAGTATTGATTTTTTACCAAAATTAGAATTAATTGTATATTCTTTAGTATATAAATGCATAGTTTTATGTGTTTTATAAGGTCTAAATGATGTACAATCGATAATAAATACTATATAATAAAAGAGTCTATACAAATATATTTTATGGTTTTTAAATATAGATTGAAGGGGAATCACATGATTGAAGAATCCCTACACGCTATACAGCAACGTATGGCGGATGCTATGGCGCGTGTTGGTCGCGTAGATACTGCATTATTGGTAGCAGTTACTAAGAATCACCCCGTATCGGCGGTGGAAGAGGTGGCTCGTCTCGGTGTCACTCATGTAGGGGAAAATCGAGTACAAGAGGCTAAAGAAAAACAGCTCACCTATAAAGGTCCACAGTTAACATGGCACTTAATTGGTCATTTACAGGTCAATAAGGTGCGTCAAGCGGTGCCTATGTTTGATTTAATTCATTCTGTAGACAGCCGTAAATTATTAGATGAAATCGAAAAGGTTGCAGCTAAGCACGACAAGGTGCAAGACGTGTTGTTGCAGGTCAATGTAGCTCGAGAAGCCTCTAAAACGGGGATGTCCGTAGAAGAGTTTCCAGAAATTCGAGACTATGCAAAGACCTTGCCTCATGTTCGTGTACAGGGGTTGATGTGTATGGCACCATTTTTCGATGATCCAGAGGAAGCACGTCCAATTTTCCGTATAGCCAATGCTTTATATGAGGATATGAAGGGCTATTTTGAAGAAGGACAGATTCAATATTTATCTATGGGGATGACTCACGACTTTGAAGTCGCTTTGGAAGAAGGAGCTAATATTGTTCGTGTAGGCACAGCAATTTTTGGGGAACGTGTGTATTATTAAGGCTCGGGTTGCCTAGTAATCAGTAGCGTTATGTATTAGGAGGAAATCCAAATGGCATTGGGAGATTATTTAGACAAAGCAAAAAACTTATTCTTAGGCAAAAATGATGATGACTATGAATATGATGATTATGACTATGAAGATGAAGAGGAATACGAAGCGGAACCTACACCAGTAGCTCCAGCTGCTCCAGTATCCGGCGCATCTGAATTTCATCCACGCAAGGTAGGAGGACAATCTACGATGACACAACGTCCAACAGCTATGAAAGTAGTTGTAATTGAACCAAAAGTATTTGAAGATTCTGAAAATATTACTCATCAATTACGCGACATGCGCCCTGTATTAATCAACTTTGAAAATACAGATCCTCATGAAGCAGCACGTATTGTGGATTTCGTATCTGGTGCGACTTTTGCATTGGATGGCAAATTGGAAAAAGTAGGTAAGGACATTTTCATGTGCGTACCTGTAAACATTTCTATTGATTATTCTGATAATGAAAGTAACAAAACTGAGCAAAACGAATACGCTTGGGAAAACAAATAATTTCTCTATAAATGGTGGTGACAACGATGTTAGGTAAAACCTTAATTATCGGCGTTGGATCAATGGGTGGTGCTTTATTGCGCGGTGCGTTACAGCATGGCGTATTGAAAGCAAGCGATACTCATATTCTAGTGCGTCGTGAAGAACAATGTAAGGCTCTTACAGAAGAGCTTGGTGTAGTAGGTTTTACTACCATGCCTAATGTACACGAGTACAATACAATCCTATTAGCTGTAAAACCGCAAGTGTTACCATCCGTATTAGAGGATTTAAAAGAAGTGCCTTATGGGACTATTATGATTTCCGTTGCTGCAGGTATCACCTTAGATACATTGGATGCAGCAATTCCACAAGCTAACTGGTTTAGAGCGATGCCGAATACACCGGCTTCTATCGGTGCTGGCATGACGGCTCTTGCTGGAGATGATGTGAATACAGACCTTGGTCGCGATGTACACGCATTATTTGAGGCTGTTGGGGAAGTCGCGGTGGTAAGTGAAGCCGATTTAGATCGCTTAGGTGCACTATCTGGTGCAGGCCCTGGCTATATGTTCGTCATTCTTGATGCGTTAGCTGATGCGGGCGTTCGCATTGGGTTGCCTCGTCATTTGGCAATCAAGGCTGCGGCTCAAACCATGTACGGTGCTGGTAAGATGGCTCTTGAAAGCGGTAATCATCCAGCAATACTACGAGATCAAGTAACAAGCCCCGGTGGCACCACCATCGCTGGTATTGGTGCCATGGAAAAAGGTGGACTTCGCAGTGCTCTCCAAGATGGCGTAGTAGCATGTCTTGCTCGGTCAAATGAATTGGGGAAATAATTTTGGCAGATACTAGTAAATTAATACGATATTTTGAAGCCAGTGGCAGTGGCGAGGAAGCTCGTCGCATGTTAGACTTGGCTGAGCAGGTTGTAAAAGGTCGCCCGTACCGCGTGGCGGACTTTACAAGCCCAGCAGGCCTTGTTATTGCAGATGCAATCAAGGCTAACTACCCACAGCTCATCGTTAAGACAGACGGTGGCTATGAAGGGGCGGAACGTATCCGTATCGCCTTTGTAGATAGCGACTTTAATGGTACTGTGGACATGGGTATTCGCGCCCTTAAGGTAAATTGGGACCCACGGTTCCGATTGCTTACCCATCGCGATGTGCTTGGCTCCTTGATGGGCTTGGGCATTGATCGCTCCAAATTTGGGGACGTTATCGTTCAACAAGGAGGCGCTCAAATTTTGGTAGATGAAAGTGTAGCAGATTTCGTGATTCAGAACTTTACGAAAATTGCTATGGTTTCCGTATCTGTAGAGGCTATTGAGCTGTCAGATATTGCACCAAAAGAAGAAAAAATTAAAGAAGTCCGTACTACAGTTGCATCCCTGCGCTTAGATGCGGTAGCAAGTTCTGGCTTTAGTGTGTCTCGTACTAAATTGGTGAGCGCAATTAATGCAGGATTATTGCAAGTAAACTGGCAACTAGCTAAGGGCGCATCCCAAGAAGTTAAAGAAGGGGATGTGATCTCTATGCGTGGTCGTGGCCGAATGAAGGTAGAAGCCATTACAGGTACATCTCGTAAGGGTCGTATCGGCGTATATCTGAAACGATTCATGTAGGCAATTGAAAATCGGCTTGACCATCAAGCCGATTTTTTTATATATAGTAGGACAGCCATGGTATCCATAACATTTCAACCTACAACTGAAGATACAATTCTATTCGTTGGCGGCGGGGAGGTCGCAGAGCGACGAATGCAGCTCTTTATTGATGAGCCGTGCAACATTGTCGTAATTGCTCCCACTGTAACAGATAGGATTAGCCAATGGGCGAAGGATAATCGTATCATTTGGTACGACCGTGCTTTCACAATGGACGATGAACACCACATTATAACGAGCAGTTTGTTCTTTATCTGTACGGATAATGGCGAATTAAACGATACGTTATATAAGATGGGGAAAAAATATCGCGTTTGGACTAATCGTAGCGATGACCCTACAGCGTGTAGATTTACTATGCCTTCATCACTTGAGCTAGGCGATTTACATATTGCTATTAGCGCTAATAATGTGGGACCCCGTATCAATCGTCTAGTAAGGCAAGATATGATGAATCGTTATAGTCAGTTGCAAAAGGCTATGCCTAGACTTAAAATATTTAGAGAAGAAGTAAAGTTACTACTTCCTACTCCAGAGGCTCGACAGAAATTTTGGCGAAATCATCTGACTGTAGAAACATTTGAAGCCATTCTCAAGGGAGAGTGGATGACTATAGAGGAGAAACTTGACCATGAAATTAGTGGTATTAGGTCTAAATCATAGAAGTGCCGCTGTAGAGGTGCGTGAACGTTTCTCGTTTGATAAGGACGAGGTTGTTTTAGCACTGAACCGCCTTTATGAATTCGACTGTGTAGCAGAATGCGTTATTTTGTCTACATGTAATAGAACCGAAATTTACGCGGCATTAGAAGGTGTAGAGTTCCCTAAAGAATATATGTTGGCAGTGTTAAAGGATTTAAAGGGTGCCGACCACATCGATGAAGATGCATTCTTTTTCTATGAAGAACGAGATTGTATTGAGCATCTATTCCGTGTGTCTGCGAGCCTTGATTCCCTTGTGTTGGGGGAAGGTCAAATCTTAAGCCAATTAAAAGGGGCTTATATCCAAGCCTATAGTGCAGGTTGCACAGGCACAATTTTTAATATTTTATTCCAACGCGCTATTGGCGTTGGTAAAAAGGTTCGCACGAATACAGGTATTGCCAATACACCTGTATCCGTTAGCTACACCGCTGTTAACCTCGCTGAGGATAGCTTAGATAAACCATTATCTGAAGCGACGGTACTCATCTTAGGCGCTGGTACCATGAGTGAGTTAACAGCGACGCATCTACAAGCAAAGGGCGTAAAAACGATTTTCGTATCTAATAGGACCTTTGAAAAAGCAGAAGTATTGGCTGAACGCTTTAATGGTAAGGCCGTTAAGCTTGATAATTTTGTAGATTATGCTAAAGATGCGGATATCCTCATCACATCTACAGGAGCGCCGCACTATATTATTACGGAACGAGAAGCTAAGAAAATTACATCTCTTCGTAAGGGCGAACCTATCGTTATGATTGATATTGCGGTACCTCGTGATATCGATCCTGCTGTGGCAGATATGGACGGTATTTACTTATTTAATATCGATTCTCTTGAAAGTGTAGTCGAAGAGAATAAGGCGCAGCGCGAAGAGGAAGCTCGTCATGCGGAACCCATTATTCACGATGCTATTGAAGAATTATTAGATAAATTGAGTTATTTAACGGTGCGTCCTATGATGGCGTTGCTCACAGAAAAGGCAGAACGCATTCGCCGTCGTGAGTTACATCGCGCCTTGGCTAAATTGCCAGACATCTCCGATAAGGAGCGCCGCATTATGGACTCTATGAGTCGCATGATCATCCGCAAAATGTTGCGTGAACCGATGATTCACTTTAACGAAATCGCTGGTACAGAGGAAGAAGGTTTGTACTGGGATTTATTCAAAGATATGTTTAATCTTGAGAAAGAAGGCTAAGGCCATGAGAGACCATATTCGAATCGGCACGCGAAAAAGTGCCCTTGCCCTATGGCAGGCTGAACATATTAGTGCAGAGTTACAGCGTCTGTACCCAAACATTACGGTCGAGCTAGTTCACTTTAATACAAAAGGGGACCGTATCTTGGAAAAACCACTGGCTCAAGTGGGTGGTAAAGGTTTATTTACTGCTGAGCTAGAAGAGGCCATGCATAAAGGCGATATTGATATCGCCGTACATAGCTTGAAAGATATGCCTACAGAGTTGCCAGAAGGGCTAACTCTTGGTGCTATCTCTGCTCGTGAAGTGCCTTACGATGCGCTTGTGAGCCCCGTGTATAAAACATTAGATAAATTGCCTGAAGGTGCTCGCGTCGGTACAAGTAGCTTGCGTCGTCAATCGCAATTATTACATGTCCGTCCTGACCTTAAGGTCGAGGTTATCCGCGGTAATGTACAAACTCGTTTGAGCAAGATTGAAACAGAAAAACTAGATGGCGTTATCTTGGCACAAGCCGGTCTTAAACGGTTGGGCTTAGATGATCAAATTACCCAAGTATTTAAAGCGGATGAAATGATTCCTGCTGTTGGTCAAGGGGCACTTGCTATCGAGTGTCGTGCTGACGATACGGAAATGCTTGAAATGTTAGCTCCTATTAACGACGAAGCTACACGCTATGCTGTTGAAGGGGAACGTAGCTTCTTGCGTCAGTTAAATGGTGGTTGCCAAGTGCCAATGGGGGTACATGGTACTATCAATAAAGGTCAATTGACCTTAAAGGCCATGATTGCGTCCCTCGATGGTAAAACTATGTACGAAGGAGAAATTTCTGGCCCAGCGAAAAAAGCTGAAATTCTTGGTAAAAACCTTGCAAAAGCCTTATATGAAGAAGGGGGCAAACATATTGTGGATGCTCTCATAGAGGAAGGAATCATAAAATGACAGGTATGGTATATCTAATCGGTGCAGGCCCTGGCGATGTTAAACTCATCACTGTAAAAGGTCGCGAATGCATTGAAAAAGCAGATGTAATTGTATATGACTATTTAGCAGATGCTCATTTGTTAGAATGGGCTCGCCCAGATGCAGAGTTGATTTACGCTGGTAAACAATGTAAAGATCACACCATGCACCAATGGGAAATCAATGAGCTGTTAGTTCAAAAGGGTAAAGAAGGTAAAATCGTTGCACGCTTAAAGGGCGGCGACCCACTCGTATTCGGTCGCGGTGGTGAAGAGGCGATGGCTCTTGGGGAAGTTGGTGTACCATTTGAATTCGTACCAGGCGTAACATCTCCAATTGCAGCACCTGCTTATGCAGGTATTCCTGTAACACAACGCGCTATGGCTACATCCTTTGCGGTTGTAACCGGTCATGAGGATCCAACTAAAGCAGTATCTGGTATTCACTGGGAAGGCCTTGCTACAGCCGTTGATACACTTTGCTTTGTAATGGGTGTTGGTAATTTACCTACTATTGCAGAAAAATTGATGGCTCATGGACGTTCAGCTAATACACCAGTAGCGCTTGTTCGTTGGGGTACAAAACCTGTACAAGAGGTGCTCGTATCTACTCTTGAACATGTAGTAGAAGACGTAGAAAAGGCACAACTAAAAGCGCCAGCTATCATCGTAGTAGGCGATGTAGTTAACCTTCGTGAAAAATTGCAATGGTTCGACAATAAACCACTATTCGGTAAAACTGTAGTAGTCACACGTGCTCGCTCTCAAGCTAGTGCATTCCGTGAAAAGTTGGCTGCTCAAGGCGCTAATGTAGTAGAAGCGGCAGCTATTAAAACTTCTCCATTAGATTTATTTGATGAAGATAAACGTATTATCAATAATACAAAACAATACCAATGCATTGTATTCACATCTGGTGAAGGAGTTCGTTACTTCTTCGATGCTCTTTATAAAGAGGGCAAGGATACACGTGCATTAGGTAATTCTAAAGTGGCAGCTATTGGCTGTGCTACAGCTCGGGAACTTCAAAAATACGGCATTGTTCCAGATATTATTCCTGTAGACTATAAAGCTGAATCTGCTGTAGAGGCTCTTGAAGAAGAACTTAAAGCAGGGGACTCCGTATTGCTCATCCAACCAAAAGTAGCGCGCGACGTAATTCCACGCTCTTTGCGTCATCACGATATAGATGTAGATATTTTGCGTTTATATGAAACAACACAAGATACATCTCAACAAGAAGCCTTAGTAAATGCATTAACTGCAGGTACTGTAGACTATATTACATTTACAAGTTCCTCTACAGTAACTAATACAATCCAATTATTGGGCGATGATGCATTGAAACTATTAGGCAATACTAAGATTGCTTGCATCGGACCTATCACAGCTGCTACAGCTATGAGTGCAGGTCTTAAACCAGCGGTCATCAGTGATGTATATACAACTGATGGCTTGATAAATGCTATTGTAAAGGACATTTAGGAGGATTACATGTACGATTTAACATACCGTCCTCGCCGCTTGCGTATCAATCCAGAAATGCGTGATTTGGTACGGGAAACGACACTCGACGTAACTGATTTAATTTATCCATTATTTATCGTTCCTGGTGAAGGTATTAAAAAAGAAATCGATACGTTGCCAGGCCAATACCACTTATCCGTTGATGAAGCTGTAAAAATGGCTCAAGAGGTATATGATCTTGGTATTCTTGGGGTAGAAATCTTCGGTATTCCTACATATAAGGACGAACAAGGTTCCTCTGCATGGGATATGTCCCAACCTGTACAACAAGCTATCAAAGCCATCCGTGCAGCTGTGCCAAACCTATTGGTGGTAGCTGATGTTTGCTTGTGCCAATACACAACAACAGGCCATTGTGGCATGATTGATGACCATGAAATCTTAAATGATGAAACATTGCCATTACTTTGTAAAGTAGCGGTAAGCCAAGCAGAAGCAGGTGCCCATATGGTGGCTCCATCCGATATGATGGATGGCCGTGTAGGCGCTATCCGTGAAGCCCTTGATGCGGCAGGTTATACTAATGTATCTATTATGAGCTATGCTGCAAAATACGCATCCGCTTACTATGGTCCGTTCCGTGGTGCTGTTAACTCTGCACCTAAATTTGGGGACCGCAAATCCTATCAAATGGACCCAGCTAATCGCTTGGAAGCTTTCAGAGAAATTGAACTAGATATCGCTGAAGGTGCAGATATTATCATGATTAAACCAGCCTTGTCCTATTTGGATATCGTTCGTGAAACACGTGACCGCTATGAATTACCTGTAGCTGTATACAATGTATCTGGTGAATATGCGATGGTTAAATCCGCTGCAGCAGCTGGTCTTATCGACGAAGAACGCCTCGTTATGGAAACAATGCTTTCTATGAAGCGCGCCGGTGCTAAAATTATCATTACGTACCATGCTATAGATATTGCTAAATGGTTACAAAAGTAAGGAGAAACCATGTTCCAACTCGGTAAATCTGAAAAAGCCTTTGAAGAGGCTAAACGTTATATGCCAGGCGGCGTAAACAGTCCGGTTCGTTCCTACCGCAGTGTCGGTTCTAACCCTCCGTTTATCAGCAGTGCCAGCGGCAGCCGTATTTATGATATCGATAATAACGAATACATCGACTATGTATTGAGCTGGGGCCCTATGATTTTGGGCCATGCGAACCCTGAGGTTATCGCAAGCTTACAAGAGGCGATTCCTCGTGGCACAAGCTATGGTGCGCCTACATTACTAGAAACAGAATTGGCTAAAAAGGTGCAAGCCTTCATGCCATCTATGGAGGTTATCCGCCTCGTTAACTCTGGTACTGAGGCCACTATGAGTGCTTTGCGCGTAGCTCGTGGCTATACAGGTCGCGATCGGATCGTGAAATTCGTTGGTTGTTACCATGGTCATAGTGATGCACTCTTGGTAAAAGCAGGCTCTGGCCTTGCTACATTTGGTGTGCCAGATAGCCCTGGCGTTCCACAAGGCGTAGCAGAAAATACAATTACTTTGCCGTACAATGACTCTGATGCGGTTCGCAAATTATTCGACGAGATCGGCGATACTATTGCGGCCATAATCGTAGAACCTGTAGCAGGTAACATGGGCTGTGTGCCTCCAGAACCAGGCTTCCTCGAAACCTTGCGAGAAGTGACTAAGGCTCATGGCGCAGTGTTGATCTTTGACGAAGTTATGTGTGGTTTCCGCGCTAGCAGTGGCGGTGCACAAAAACGTTATAACATCAAACCTGACCTTACATGCCTAGGTAAAATCGTTGGCGGTGGCATGCCACTTGCTGTATTTGGTGGCTCTCGTGAGATCATGAACCAAATCGCACCAGCTGGTCCTATTTACCAAGCCGGTACATTAAGCGGTAACCCTATTGCTGTTACATCTGGTCTTGCAACGCTTTCCATTTTGCAACGAGACCCCACAATTTTTAAACAAGTAGAAGATGCAACCATCGCCCTTTGTGAAGGCTTTGAACGTTTGGCAGCACAATACAATGTGCCTGTTGTAGTGCAACGGGTAGGCTCCATGTTCACCATCTTCTTCACTGATAAACCAGTTAAGAACTTTGATGATGCAGCATCTTGCAACGAAGAACAATTTAAAATGTTCTTCCACCATAATTTGAGCCATGGTATCTACTATGCGCCAAGTCCTTATGAAAGTAACTTCGTATCTATCTGCCATAAGAGTAGTGAAATCGAACGCACATTAGCCGTTGCTGATGAAGCTTTCAAAAAAATCAGTGATACACTACTATAAAGATTAGTGATACACTACTATAAAAATGAGTGATACACTACTGTAAAAATCAGTGATACATTATTATAAAAGTATATAGTTTGTAGTTGTTTATGTATCGATGTAGGTGATGAACATGCAGTTTTATAAGAACTTAAAGCGTGCTCGCGTGCGCATGGGCAAAAGCCAAATCGAAGTAGCAAAGGCCGTAGGTATCAGTAATGCGGCGCTTTCAAACTACGAAACAGGGTATCGCGAACCAGATTTAGATACACTCTGTGCCCTGTCTCGCTATTATGGATTGACCTTGGATGAGCTGCTAGATGTAAATGGAGAACAACACGAGCCCATCTATGATCTCAGTCCTGTACTCAAAAATAAATACATCGCCTATAAAGGTGAAGTATTCGAGTTGAAAGACTCACAAAAACGTGCGCTCTTGCGCGAGCTAGATAATCTATTTACTAAATTTGAGAAATCAAAGGTAGAAGATAAAAGTAGCAAGCCAAAGTCGTACAGACACGGAAATCCTCATATTAATCGGGCTGGCTTATCATCTCATGCAGGTACTCTTGCTGCGCGTCGTAGCACAAAACAGCAAGATTCTTAATGATTGCATGACAAATGAACCAGACCATGAATTTCCGGTAGGATTTAGATAAGGAAGCTGTATTCATAGGTTATGCCTTGATACATTTTCAAACAATAAAAGGATGCTTCTATATGTATGAAGAGTGACTTGAGGTCACTATACATGTAGGAGCATCTTTTTTGTTTTATACTGTAAAATTAAAATTAATTTAAATATCATAAAATATCCAATGTACCTATAAGTTAGTTTAATATATAATTAAAGTATAATGTGGATTAAATAGTTTTTAGATATGATGAGCTTAACTATAAGTGGATTAAATAGTTATTAGGTATGATGTTTACTGTTATTGTTAATCTCAAGTAATTTATATAGATATATATAGTCATAGGAGCTTTTATGCGTGCGGGTTTAGTTTTATGCATTATTTTATTTATTATATATGGCATATGTATTATTCGGAATAAAAAATATTTATAGATATAGAAGTGAGTATATAGCTTAGGTAGTTTGATATGAAAAAAATTTGGTGTTTAATACTGCTCGTTATAGCAATTATTAGTACCGTTATTTATCAGAATTATTATCATGATGGCTCTCCAAATAATATAGTGATTATGGATGAGTCCCATGAATTGGTGGATACGTCAATTAATGAATCAATTTCTAAACGTATTTTAGCGGTATATCTTGATGAGCCTTACTATTATTATTTAGGTTATGATGGTATCGGTCGATACGATATTAAAAATCATGTGTTTGATGTCCTAGAATTTGAAATCTCTGGTGATGAATCAAGGGCATATAAAATTACTTATCCACGATCAAAGATGATCGTTAATAAGAAAACTAAGCTAGAAGACTTTTCGAATGAGGATTTAGATAACTTCGAAAAAATGCTAATGAACCCAGACCGTGGTGCTAAATACTATAATAAACGGTGGTATCATTCAGGTTATGAAGCAACATTAATTGATTTAGATAAGTATTTAATAATTGCTAATGATGTAAGAGGAATCGAAGATACTTCAACGAAAATCCTAATATTTAATGTGAGTGGTTTTATTATCATTGATAAAGAAACAAATAATATACAGGTATACTTTGATGAAAGTATTGCTGGTAAAAAGGTTAGAGATTCTTTAGTTGCTATGTTGAGATATAACTATGGAGATCATCTAACTATCCTAAATAGCATTGATGAAATTGGTGAATCAGAACAAACTATCTTATTACAATTAAGAGATAACTATGTTAGCAAAAGATAGTAATATATTATACTTATATTAATAATGTTCTGTAGCTGATAAGATTGAAATTATACGAGATATAAAGTCTAAGACTATAATCGTTAAATTAGAGAAAGACCAGTAATGTGAATATTTGATTTATTATGTATCATCTTAACTATAAGGAGATTTAGTAGATCGATGGAGTTCTTTGATTTTTTACTAAATTTATATAATACAAATTATGAGGTTAAAGATACAATTCAGGCTATAGGTCTTACTATTGCATTTATTTGTATTCCTGAGTTGATTGGAAATCATGATAGTGTAGAGTCATTCACTCCAGCTAAGCCTATAGTGAGACGTATAGTAAGGATTATTTTGTGTATCTTATTATTTTTTGAAATATTTACTTAGTTGGGGTTGCTGATGGATAATGGACTATTATAATTCACTAAGTAAAAAGGGTTAATGATGAACCTATAGATTAAAAGCTAGAATAAATTAGTGAATAGAGGTATAAATATGATCTATTTTAAAAATAAAAAAAGTTTAGATACATTTTTAATGGTCTTTATATTGGGCGCTGTTAAGGCATACAGACGAAATTATATTGATTTGACTATTCTAGAGTACTACATATTTAGTATGTTAATTCGATTAATGTGTAGAAAAGCACATCTGTCCGATAAACTGTTAAAAATAATTGGTGATGGGATGAGTTTAGAGGATGTTGATGAGTGGATGGCTCGTAGAATCCCTATACCAGCATTAAATGATACGTTAGATGATATTGAATACAGTAGTTGGATTGCCTTAATAGAACGGGAGTTAGAGGGGGATACTTTATCTGAGGCGTTAAAGATTTCTACACATGATGAAAATAAGCTCGGTATCTATTTCTTTACCGATTATGTAGAGGAGATATTTTGGACGTTGTTTTTATTGGGGCTGTATGAGGTCTTACAAAAACCTGAATTCATTTCTGAATCAATCTTAAGTTGTATTAAACAGACCTATTTGTCTGAAATATATACGTGTGAACGTATTCAGAATGAAGATCTTCAAGCATGTATTTCCAATTTACAGGAGATAGCCGATACTAATATATCCGGGCAATTAAGTAAAGATTTAATTACTATGAAAGCAAAATTAGCATCATTACAGGTATTATTACCATTTTATGATGTGAGTTTTGACAAGTTAAAAATAGGCATTGATTTAAAAGCTACTAAAGGGATGTTTTGGCAGATTAAAGTTTCAGGGGAGTTTATAGACTTAGGATTATAAATTCAAGAAGATTTTTAAGTTGTATATATACTTATGATTATTTTTTAGGAAATTTCTAAATGCAGAGAAAGACAAGCAGATAATAATGCATATACAGATGAAGTAATTCAAGGTGGTTTTGGTGGTATAAACGATTAGTGAGGAGGGATTATGAACGCTGGGCGTATCTTATGTAGTATTTTACTTGGTATGTATGCAATATATATTATACGGAATAATACAATAACTATTGCAGGCGCAAATGTTAAGAGAAGCCTTGTTCTTACA
>JAGZGB010000218.1 GCA_018367495.1 Veillonella sp.
ACCTTTTTTCCAGTTCATGTGTAACTCCTTACCAGTAAAGTACTAAATCATAGTTGCTTTGTTCATCAAATCCTCTGGTAAGGTGATGCCCAATTTTTGTAATTTATCTTTATTCACAACTAATTTGAATTCTTTTTGCATTTCGATAGGCATGTCTTCGACTTTAGCTTCACCAGTTAAAACCTTAGCTGCCATCAAGCCAGTTTGGTAACCAAGTTTGTAGTAGTCTACAGACAAGGACATAACCGCACCGCCTTTTACGTGGTTGTCTTCACCGCCGAATACAGGAATTTTTGCAGGATCTGTAATCGCTACAAGATTGCTCATAGCAGATGCTACCACATTATCTGTTGGTACATAAATGGCATCAACACGTTGAGATACAAGGTTTTGAGCCGCTTGTTGAATATCGTTCACATTGGAAACAGTAACTTCTTCAACCTTAATGCCCTTTGTAGCAGCGTAAGCTTTCATCTTCTCTACTTGAATTTGAGAATTTACTTCGCTAGAGCTATAAATCGTACCAATTGTTTTAGCATTAGGTAATACTTTCAAAATCAAATCAACTTGTTGTTCCACAGGGTTCATATCGGATGTACCGGATACATTACCACCTGGATGTTCATTAGATTTAACAAGTTTAGCAGCTTCGTAATCGGTAATAGCAGTACCCAAGATTGGAATATCATGAGTTGCATTTGCCATAGATTGAGCCGCTGGCGTAGCAATCGCTAAAATCAAATTTTTACGATCAGATACGAAACGCTGTGCAATACTGTTCAAGTTAGATTGGTCAGCTTGTGCGTTTTGTTGGTCAAAGGTAATTTTGTCAGATAAACCCTTTTCCTTAAGTGCATCAACAAAACCTTTATTTGCCGCATCTAATGCCGGATGTTCTACGAGTTGTACAACGCCAACCTTGTATTCACCATTAGATGTAGTTCCATTTGTGCCACAGCCTGTGAAAGCCATCAATGCTGCCGCCGTGAGCGCGAGGGCAATGCCTTTTTTCAAGTTCATGGGGATTTCCTTCCTATATTCGAAATAATAATACTTCTATTATAAACAACTTTGAGCACTACATCAATGTATCAGGCTAAAGTATTTTACATTTGTCCTTATGTAGCGCACAAAATATATAAAAGCTTTATCATTTATCAAGTGAAGCTAACATATCCTCTGTTAATTCATTGGCCGCTAGAATGTATTCTTTTAGTGTCCCCTTATCGAGGGCCACCTTCATTACGGGCACTTCAAATGGGTCAAGGATGACACACATTAAAATTTCTCCCGTT
>JAGZGB010000219.1 GCA_018367495.1 Veillonella sp.
CATAAATATACCGATGCATGGGCATAATAGAGAAATGCAGACTGCTACGAAGAAGGCATTTTGCATGAAATCATAATTAAACATGGCGCACCTCCTTAGCTTTGTTATTATCGGTTTGAGCCTGAGCCGTCACGTCTGTAAAGCAGGAACAGTTTTCATGGTCTACAGGATTGCGTCCCGTGTTATGCATGATTTCACTAGCATATTGTTCAGGGGAGCAGAGATGACCTTGACCGTTTGCAATATGATAGATATTTGTCGAGTTGGCAAGAGCCATTTCTAAATTATGCTCTACAGAGATAATCGTAATATGGTGCTCTTGGTTCAAATTTCGAAGTAGAGCATAGATGCCCTCTTGGCTTTTTCTATCGATACCTGTTGAAGGCTCATCGAGGATGATGAGGTCAGGCTTACCGATGAGGGCGCGGGCGATAGATACACGCTGAGCTTGTCCACCTGAAAGTTTGCTGATGAGACGGTCTTTAAATTCCGTCATATGGGTAAGCTCTAATACGCGATTGACTTCCTGTTTATCCTTAATCTTTAAAAGTTTACGGTAGGAATCGAGGATTTCTTTTACCGTAATAGGAAAGCCTGCGTGAGAGAAGTCATTTTTTTGAGACACATACCGAATATTATTGGTGCTTCGCTTGATAGAGCCTTTTACAGGGGTAAGAAAACCTAAAATGAGACGGAGCAAGGTACTTTTACCACACCCATTATCCCCAACGATGGATATATAATCACCACTGTGAATATGTAAATTAAGGTCATTTAACACATAAGGCGGTTGACCTTGATAGGAAAAATAAAGATGTTCTATTGATAACATATGAAAACCACATTTCTGATTGACAAAATTCTAAGTAAGTTTATACTATAACTATATTACAAATGCAACTGAGTCGCAACTGCAACTAAAGAATAGAGTGTATTCTGTATAGGCATAGCGATCAGGATTTTACAAAGGAGGACTACGATGATCAAGAAACTGATTTTGTTAGTTGTAGGTATTATGATGGCTGCTTTATTTGCAGGTTGTGGCAATGATGCCCCGAATGCACAGAAGGAACAAGCAGGTAAAAAAATCCAAGTGGTAACAAGTTTTAATGCAATGGCTGAGTTTACAAAGGCTATTGGTGGTGACAAGGTAGAGGTATCTACTATTATACCAGATGGTGTAGAACCACATGATTTCGAGTTGAAACCTGAAAATATGAAACAATTGGCAACAGCTCAAGTGTTTGTGTATAACGGTTTTGGTATGGAGCCTTGGGCAAAACAAGCTA
>JAGZGB010000220.1 GCA_018367495.1 Veillonella sp.
AGAACACCTTTTTGGTTAATACGAGCCAATACTACGCGAAGAGATGCGATTTCATCAACCTTGAACTTATCGTTATTTTGGAATAAGCCCATTTCACCAGCACCGATGTTAACCGCCATATCAACATCACCAGATTGCAAGCTCATAGCACGCGTATTAGGATCGTCGATGGAAGGAATTTCTACAGTTTTGAAAGGTACTGTGCCATCCCAGTAGTTTTCGTTGGCTGCCATTTCAGCACGTTCTTTTGTGAAAGATTTAACTACGTATGGGCCTGTACCGATAGGACCTTCTTTAGCAAAGTTACGGCCATCTTTTTCAGCTTGAACGTCAACGATTAGGAACAATGGGTCAGCTAAAAGACCAGGCATATTAGGATATTCTTTTGTTGTATGAATAACTAATTGTTGACCATTAGCTTCGATGGAATCATATTCGAAGAATGTTTTTGCACGGTTAGATTTTTCAAATGCCCGTTCGATAGATGCTTTTACAGCTGCTGCATCAACCTTTTTACCATTGGAGAACTTTACCTTATCGTTGATGGTAAACGTCCATGTTTTATGGTCTGGAGATACTTCCCATTTAGAAGCAATCCAAGGTTGTGGCTTCATTTGTTCATCAAATCTAGCCAATGTTTCACCCACACCATAACGCATAACGACCCATGCGAAGAAGTTTTCTGTAGGTTCTAATGTGGATGCGAAGTTAGTTACACCAACTTTTAAAACATCCTTATTAGCAGCACCATTATTATCAGAGCCACAGCCAGCGATGAAGGAACCCATCATCACAACACTAAGACCTGCTAAAAGAGCCTTTTTCCAAGATTTTTTCATTTAAAATCTCCTTATTAACACAATATACAAAGCTTATATATCATTATTATGCCGCAAAGGCCTAATAAAGATTCCAAAAACTAAGATTAACCTTGATTCTTAGGATCCACTACATCGCGTAAAGAATCAGACCAAAGATTGAAAACAGCTACTACGATTAAAATAGACATACCAGGGAATGCCATGAGCCAAGGACTTGTTTGCAAGTATTGACGACCTTCATTTAGCATAAGCCCCCATTCTGGTGTAGGTGGTTGCGCACCAAATCCAAGGAAGGATAAACCTGCTACCTCAATCATAATAGCCCCAATATCAAGAGCACCTGTAGTTACAACGAGTGGCAAAATATTAGGAATAATATGACGACGTAAAATCGTCCATGTAGAGGCCCCCATCATAACGGCAGCCGTTACATATTCTTCACCGCGTACTTTCAAC
>JAGZGB010000221.1 GCA_018367495.1 Veillonella sp.
CGCATTTTGATTGCTCTTATTATTGGTACAATTTGGACTGCATTTGGCTATTTCTTAGCATGGTGGTTTGTTCTTGAAAGTGCAGCCGTAGCAGCTAGCAAAATTCAATACTCCTTAATTACAAGTGCTGCAGGTATTGTGGTGGCTATTATATTGACACCAAAACTACAAAAGGTAGTACGTAGATTATTTACAAAAAACTAATAGAGAATAATTTAAATCGCATCTTATTTCTCTAAATAGTAAAAGGGCGCTTATTAGCATATATATAAGCTAATGAACGCCCTTTTATTTTCATTTTATATCATTTGTTTATTGATTTTGTTTATGGCATTAAAAGTTACAAAGGTCGTTTAGGTTTTCTGCCATGGTAGGATGTGTGAAGATTTGATTTTTGAAGTATGTATATGGAATGTTGTTATCCATAGCCATTTTAATGAGATTAATCAACTCTTCAGCACCTTGAGAATAAAGTGTAGCACCGAGGATTAAATCGTTATCTGCATTTACTACAATTTTAAAAGCACCTTTTAAATAGTCGTTTACATGAGCTCTTGGCATGGTGGCTACGAGCATTTCTTTAGTTTTAACTGTATAGCCTTTGTTGATAGAATCTTCTTCTGTGAGACCTATACGAGCCAGTGGCGGTGTTAAAAATGTTGTGTAAGGAATATTTTTGCGATCTTTTAATGTGTATTGGCCATTTCCTGTAAGTGCACCGCATACAATGCGGAAGTCATCGAGAGAAATATACGTAAATTGAGGACCACCGTTTACATCGCCTACTGCATATACGCCAGGAACGGAGCTTTCACATGTATCATTCACTACGATAGCGCCGCGTTCGTTAGTAATAATATCCGTATTTTCTAAACCGATGTTAGCTGTATTTGGTTTGCGACCTGTAGCATATAAAACGGCATCAAATGTATAGTTTTGACTGTTTGCAGTAATAACAGGTTTGTTGCCATCATTAGATACAGAGTTTAATGTTATATCGTTAAGAATAGTAATACCTTGCTCAGTCAAGTACTCGTTAGCTAATTCTTGTACAATCGGTTCCTCCCGTTTTAAGATGCTAGATTCAATATTAAATACTGTTACCTTTGTACCTAGTTTAGCATATAGGCTGGCAAATTCAAGGCCGATAGGACCCGCACCGATAACGCCTAGTGTACTTGGTTGAGGCGATAATTGTTGAATTTCTGTGCTGTTATAGAAGCCTGTTGCTGCGCTGATGCCATCAATGTTAGGC
>JAGZGB010000222.1 GCA_018367495.1 Veillonella sp.
GAGTCGTAAATTTAAAACTATGGACGGCAACCAAGCGGCTGCTCACGTTTCTTATGGTTTTACAGAAGTTGCTGCGATTTACCCAATCACTCCATCTTCCCCAATGCCAGAACACATTGACGAATGGGCTGCGTCTGGTCGTAAAAACATTTTCGGCAACACTGTTCAAGTTGTAGAAATGCAATCTGAAGCAGGTGCTGCTGCCGCAACTCACGGTTCTTTACAAGCTGGTGCATTAACAACAACTTTCACATCTTCCCAAGGTTTGTTATTGATGCTTCCTAACTTATACAAAGTAGCCGGCGAATTACTTCCAGGTGTATTCCAAGTAGCTGCTCGTGCATTGGCTGCACATGCTTTGGCTATCTTCGGTGACCACCAAGACGTAATGGCTGCTCGTGCAGCTGGCTGCGCTATGCTTGCTGAATCCTCCGTACAAGAAGTAATGGACTTGTCCGCTGTAGCTCACTTGACAGCTATTAAAACTCGTGTACCATTCATCAACTTCTTCGACGGTTTCCGTACATCCCACGAAATTCAAAAAATCGAAATCTGGGACTATGAAGATTTGAAACCATTGGTTGATATGGACGCTGTTAATGCATTCCGTAAAAATGCATTGAATCCAGATGCTCCTGTAACTCGTGGTACTGCAGAAAACCCTGACGTTTACTTCCAACATCGTGAATCATCCAACAAATTCTATTTGAATGTTCCTGACGTTGTAGAACACTACATGAACGAAGTTAACAAATTGGCTGGCACTAACTACCAATTGTTCAACTACCATGGTGCTGCTGATGCAACAGACGTAATCGTAACTATGGGTTCCTCCGCTCAAGTAGTTCAATCCACTGTTGACTACTTAAACAAATTGGGTCGTAAAGTTGGTTTCATCAACGTTCACTTGTTCCGTCCATTCGCAACAGATCGTTTGTTGAAAGCTCTTCCTCAAACAGTAGAACGCATTGCAGTTCTTGACCGTACTAAAGAACCAGGCGCTTTGGCTGAACCATTGTTCTTGGACGTACAAGCTGCTGTAATCGATGGTGGTCGTAACGTAAAAGTTATCGCTGGCCGTTATGGTTTGAGCTCCAAAGACGTTATCCCTGCAGACATCGTAGCTGTATTCGATAACTTGGCTGCTGAAAACGGCAAGAAATTCTTCACATTGGGTATCAATGATGATGTTACATTCTTGTCCTTAGATCGTGCTGAAGGCGTAGAAGTTGAAACTCCTGGTTTGACTGAA
>JAGZGB010000223.1 GCA_018367495.1 Veillonella sp.
TGTTCTTGTGAATCCTTTGTGGTGGATCCTCGATTTGCAGAGTTACGTGCTTTGCTTGATGAGAAAGATGATAGATTATCCTAATGATTGTACTAAGGAGGTGCAGATAATGGCAGTACCTAAACGTAGATTGTCTAAATGTCGTCGCGATCGTCGTCGTGCTAATTGGAAATTAGAAGCTCCTGGTTATGTAGCATGTCCACAATGCCACGAACCTAAGATGCCTCATCGTGTTTGCCCTACATGTGGTCACTATAAAGGTGAACAAGTAGTAGCTAATGCTTAATATGTGAGCGGAGAGAGACGCCTACTTTGTAGGCGTCTTTTTTATATAGTTTTATATGTTTTATTATCAATAGCGAGTGTCATTATTTTATAGTAAGATTATTCTATAAGATAGTGACACATTTTTATTTTTTATAAACAAAAATACTAAAATATAAAAAAACAACTATATTTTGTATATGCTATGAAAATTTCTTACTATATGTATGAAAAGTCTTGCCAATAAGGGAATTATTGTATATACTTAGGATGTAATATTAATACTAGGTCATAAAAGGTGGTCCCATGAGTCGGTTAAAGAAGCAAGAGCGCCAGAAGCAGTTACAAGAAAAACTGAATATTACGCCATTTCTTACTGATGAAGAATTGGCAACACACTTTGGTGTAAGTGTGCCAACAATTCGTCTCGATCGACTAGAATTGGGTATTCCTGAATTGCGTGAACGCATTCGTGTTATGGCTACAGGTCAATCACATGAAATGGTAGAACATGTATCATATGAAGTGGTTGGTGAATTGATTGATGTCACCGAGGGGCACCAAGCATTATCTATGTTACGTACTACGGCTGATATGGAAGATCAATTCGGATATGTAGAACCGCAGTATTTATATGCTCAAGCAAATTCCCTTGCAAAAGCGGTTATGGGGACGACTGTTTGCTCTGCGGAAGTTGGAAATATAAAATATAAGAACCCAGTAGGATCTGGTACTAATTTGGTAGCGAAAGCAGAAATTATTCGTCGCCGAGGTAATAAGTTCTTTATTTGGGTTATAATAAGAGATAAAATAAAAGAAGTGTTTCGCGCAAAATTTATTATGGAATCCGTAGAGAATAGGGTGTAAATTATGAAAATTGCAATAGACGCCATGGGTGGCGACTTTGCTCCAATGGAGACTGTACTTGGATCCATTGAAGCCGTACGAGCAAATCAACACATTGAAGTGGTGCTCGTCGGCGATGAG
>JAGZGB010000038.1 GCA_018367495.1 Veillonella sp.
AGCTTCTTGACGAGACATTACAGATTTAGTAATAGGCAAGTTTTCTTTTACAATACGGCTCATTTCCTTTTCGATTTTAGTCAAATCTTCAGGAGTCAATGTATGTTCCATATCGATATCATAGTAGAAACCTTTATCGATAGCAGGACCGATAGCCAATTTAGCTTCAGGCCATAAGCGTTTTACCGCTTGAGCCAAGATATGAGAAGCTGTATGACGTAAAGTATGTTTACCACCAGCTTCTTCGAATGTTAAGAACGCTACTTCAGAACCGTCGACTAATTCTTCGCGAAGGTCTGTTAATTCACCATTTACGTTAGCAGCTAGTACTTTTTTAGCCAAGCTGTTAGATAGTTGTTTTACTGCTTCCCCAAGAGTAGTGCCAGCAGCGTATTCCTTTGCACTACCATCAGGTAAAATGATTTTTACATCTGCCATTTTTCTTTCCTCCAATTTATTATCTAGGATAGACTGGATTTTGGTAATAAAAAAAGACCCTCTATCCCTACAAAACAAGGGACGAAGATCATTCGCGGTTCCACCCTAGTTAACTACCTATACGAATATATGTGTATAGTTAATTCACTTCATTAAGCCCGATAACGGTGGCGGCCGTATTTGCCTACTTAGGTTCGACAAATCAGTTTAAAGGGGGTAACTCTGATATATGTGTAAGGCATTTCCAGCATCAGCCTCTCTCTGGTACACAGGGATATGAGAATCATGTCCTTTGCATAACTTTTACTAGATTATAGTATCATAGAGAATCAAATAATTCAATACAGTTTAACTGTAAATTTCACAAAATCTATAAATTAAAGAAACGCCTTCAAACACATCATAAAAAACGGCCCGATATAACTGATATGTACCCCCTTTACGGGTTGTCCATTAAAAGTGGGACATATCAAACTCGAGCCGTTTATTAAGATTATCATATATACGCTAATCAATGTAGCTCTACTACAGCTCACTGTACATGAGCTAGATTATTAGCGTTTGAAGTTTGTAGATAACATAGCGCCAATTACTTTTTCCAATTTGCTATTGGAAAGGTCTGGGCCTTTGTAGAGTGTTAAGAGTACATCGTTAGAGTTATCTTGTTTAGATACCATCATAACACCACTACCACGAGCACCGTTATCATCGTAATCTTTTGCTACGATAACGAGATTCAAATAATGATCCTTCATATATGTGTACACTTTACTTGTACGTGCAGAGGAACCAATCATTTTTGCCATACTCATACCACGGTTGAATACGATTGTATTTGCATTATGTGGGTTTGCCGCTAATTGTTGTTTTTCCTCTTCATTTAAAGGCATGAGATTCACCATGAGGGAGTCACCCATTTTACCACGGAACATAGCTGGCATTGTTTCCCGTACATCTTCAGGAATACCTGTATCAGCAGTCAATTTTAATTCCTTAGGAACCGTCATGTATAGAACGCCCTTGCTGTTTCGGCCTACCTCTGTTGTACTGAGGTCTACGGCGCTAAGCATAATGGAATCTTTAATAGTTGCTACTTGATTTGCCAATGGCTTTTCGGGAATGCCACGGCTTGCCAATTGTACGTCACCAGATTTAGTTTTTTTCAAGGTTTCTACATTCCAGTTAGCACCTTTTTTGTCAGCATCGCTAGCCTCTGTGAAAGCATTCGCCCCATCTTTTGTGCCTACATACACGTAAGTTTGCGCTGGGATAATTGTATCTGGCGCACCAGTTTTATTGAACGCTGCACCATATACAACATTAGGAATCACAGTGGAGCCAACTTGTAAATTATTGTTAGTTTGGCTTTCCACATCAAAGTTGATATTACCAGTGAAGGTCATATCAGGACCATGATTGATGACTACTACATCCCCTGCTTGAGGAATAATAACAGGGCCTACAGGACCTGCCATAGCTACGCCTGCCATAGAAACACTAAGGCAAGCTGTTAATAATGCACGTTTCAAAATAGATTGTTTCATAGATATACTCTCATTTCTCTACTATATATGTTGACGTAAATATAAATGTAGAATGATGTGTTTAATTCACTATCATTTATGGTTACTAATCGTCTATATGCAGCTTCAACATATACTTACTCGTCTATAGTGACATAATCCGATAGACTACTTAATAATTCAATAGCCAAGGGCCGTGTTGAAGGTGTACACCTTAGCATACATCGTCCATTTACATCAATAGATGTCATAACCCCTAAGTATTCATAGCCTTCAATGATGCGATTGATATAGTTCGTATGCTTCGGTTCAAGATGAAAGTACACATACGCCTCTTCCCCAGAGGTTGCTAAATCTGGTACATCAGTAAATGCACCGATAGATTTACTCGGTTCTAAAGATGTACCACTCATAAGTCCTCCTACACATCATTACTATAAAATGTAAATGCTATACATGTCTCTAGTATAGGCATCCATTAGATATGTTTGTCGTTAATATACTACCTACTAAGCTTCTTTTGGTTTGCACTCACGGCGCATCATAGAATACGGCTCAAGTGGTGTATCCATGTAGATACGCACTTTCATTTGCGCATGAGGCGCTACGTCGATTGGATTACCATCTTCGTCTGTCATTTTTTCAATTACAGCTTCCACAAGTTCACCTTTAGGTTGGCAGAATTCTATTTTATCGCCTACCTTGAAGTTATTACGTTGTTCAAGATCAACGTATTTTTCTTCTTCGTTGTAGCCCATAACTAAACCGATGAAGTCATGGCTTTGTGTATTTGTAGATTTACCATAGTTCTGAGCAGTTTCATCAGGACGACCTTCTGCAAAGCCATCTGTATATGGACGGTGAGAAATTTTTTCTAATTCTGCAATCCATTCTGGACGAACATACCAATCTTTACCTTCTTTAAGATACGTATCGATAGCTGTACGATATACTTTCGCCACTGTTGCACAGTAGTGAACGGATTTCATACGGCCTTCAATTTTAAGGCTATCAATACCAGCTTCATATAAATCAGGAATGCGGTGAATCAAGCACAAGTCTTTAGAGTTAAAGATATATGTGCCATGTTCATCTTCTTCAATTGGATAATATTCTCCAGGTCGGTTGGATTCAACAAGGGAATAT
The DNA here is from genome assembly GCA_018367495.1 of Veillonella sp. The sequence goes on from JAGZGB010000038.1 coordinate 3,108, forward strand.
TTCCAACGGCAAGATTGAGAACATTGACCGCGGTTCGCATCACGGTTGCCGGTCATGTAGTTAGACAATAGACAACGACCAGAGTAAGAAATACACATAGAGCCATGTACAAAGGATTCGATTTCAATATCTACATTGTCCTTCATTTCTTTAAGGTCAGCCAAAGACACTTCACGAGCTGCTACGACGCGTGTAGCCCCTAGTTCTTTCCACATTTGAACTGTGTGCCAGTTCGTTGTAGATGCCTGTGTACTTACATGAAGTTCAAGGCCTGGAGCCACGCGTTTAGCAAGGCTAAAGATACCCATGTCGGCAACGATAATCGCATCAACACCGATACTTTCAAGGAATTTCAAATAATCCTCTAAACCTTCAAAATCCTCATTGTGAGGAATGATATTACATGTAACATGGAGTTTTTTACCATGAGCATGTACGAATTCTACAGCTTCCTTTAATTCCTCGTCGGAGAAATTAGAGTTACCTGCGCGCAAGCCAAAACGTTTGCCTGCACAATATACAGCATCCGCACCATAGCGAATAGCCATTTTAAGCTTGTCCATATTACCGGCTGGACAAAGCAATTCCATAAAATGTTCTGCCATTATTTGTTGTGCCCTTTCCACACACTCACACTCATACCATCCCCCATTGGATAGATGGTGGTGTTAAACAATTCTTTATTTTCAACATACGTTAAGTATTCTTTTAACCGTTTTACGATAGTCTTAAACCGTTTTGGTGGCTCCTTATCGCCTCTTACATAGCCTCTAAAAAGTACATTGTCTGCAAGGATAACGCCTCCTTCTTTCACATGAGGCAAAATGAGTTCTAATTGTTTAAGATATTGCCCTTTGGGACCATCTAAAAATACTAGATCATATTCACCGGTGAGTTCCGTTAAGACTTGAGACGCATCGCCTTTCAGCAATGTAATTGTATCGGCATAATCAGATTGGTTAATATAATATTTAGCCATTTCGTGACGCACATCATCTAATTCAATAGATGTAATATGTCCTTCCTCTTCGTCGAGTAGCGGAGCCATCAACAAAGCAGAGTAACCAATGGCGGTGCCCACCTCTAACACAGAGGTGGGCCGGTACAAACCTATTAATTCTTCAAAGAGATGAACCTCAGATTCTCGTAGAATCGGTACATCATTAATCATCGCGTAAATACGCTGTTCATTTAAAATATCATTTAATGTCATGAAAGTAGATTCAATCTCCTACATTATTTATTGCTATTACCACTAGGAATTACCAACGTAGAACGATCCACAGATTCAGCTGGCTTTACTTCAATATGAGGTACTTGTTGTGTACTTGGTACAACATTTTGCATAGATTCTGGAGCAGGTGTTGTAGTTGGCACATAAGAGTTAGAACTAGATGATTGAGTTGCTGGTGCAGATTGTGCTGGTGCTTGTGGAGCTGGTGTTGGTGCTGGAATTTCAGCAGCTGGAACCGTTGTTGGTGTATATTTGTACGTAGGTTCCACATTAACATATTGAGAATCTGCTTCCACCGCTTCTTCAGAGCTGTAATTGTAGTTAGGCTCTGTCGTTGCCACAGCCACGTCATAGTTAGGACCAGCTTGTACTGCGGCCTCTGTATTAGAGGATGTAGCCGTATCATTACCATAGATTTTATGAACTTCCGCTAAATGTTCTTCATATGTTTTAGAGAAGTGGTTATGTCCATCTTTATCTGCTACAAAGTATAAATAATCTGTATCTTCAGAATGCAAGACTGCATCTAATGCTTTTTTACCAGGGTTCGCAATTGGTCCTGGTGGCAAACCTTTAGATACGTATGTATTGTACGGACTTTGTAATTGCGTATCACCAATAGTTACATCTTCTTTTGCATAACCTAGTACATAGGAAATTGTCGCATCAGATTGCAATGGAATACCATGGGCTAACCGTTTTTTAAATACCCCTGCAATTGTTGGACGATCTGCATCAAATAAAGATTCACGTTCAACAATGGATGCCAATGTTACAAAGTCATGAATACTCATGTGTTGAGCTTGAATTTGTTTCTTCACAGCCGGTGTGAGGTAACGATTCATTTCGTCAGCCATCATTTGAATCACTTCACGTGGCGTTGCACCTACTGGAATTTCATAAGTACTTGGGAATAAGAAGCCCTCTACCGGATATGTAGCAGGTCTTGTACCTTTCATATATGGATATGGTACAAAGGTCTTTGCTTCTGCTAAGAAATCCTTTGCCTTCATAATTTGATTTTTTTCAAGAACGATAGCAATATCACCAACTGTGTATCCTTCAGGAATTGTAACACGAATAGATTCTACATGACCTTCTTGTAATAAAGAAATGAGTTCGCGCACAGTTACCTTGTTAGGAATTTGGTAGTGACCAGTTTGAAGTTTATCATTGGTGCCGCTCAAATATAACCAAAGCTTAAAGCCTTGTGTGGAACGAATAAGACCTCGTTCATAGAGCATGTCTGCAATTTCAGTGCCAGTCTGCCCTTTTTCGATGACAAGTACTTGTGTACCATCATCTTGAGCAAAGGTGTTTGGCACTAAATAAATCGCTCCCAAACCACCTGCGATGATTAATACGCCTACAATAATAAGGATTAAAATGTATCTTAAGGCTTTTCTCACGACGTTGAGTTCCTTTCTGTAACATAACAGTATTTATCATCTTATTATACCATAAAGTCTATATTTCCCCTATATAAAAGGACATTATCATATTATGGGGCCCTTAATAAATAGGAAATAAAAATAGCGTATTATCCAAAGACAATACGCTATTTTTATAAAGAAGACGACTACTCGCCATCTTCCATTTCTTCATACAATTTTACTAGAGTTTCAAAGTTTTCATCATCTTCATCTAAAGGTACGTATTCTTCTACGCCTTCTTCATTTTTTTCGATGCGAGCCAAGATCATGTATGTATCATCTTGACCTTCATGGTCAGCCTCTTCATCTTGTACATGTACAAGAACAGCATATTCTTGGCCTTCATGACTTAAAATAATGTCCTCTGTGAAGTACTGTTTGTTACCATTTTCATCTTCGAATTCCAAGTAATATACTTCGCCTTCAAAATTTTGGTCAACCATCGGAAACCCTCCTTAAGAAAAAATACTTATTTATTAAACTGCAAGCGATCTAAATATCCTTGCAAAATTACAACCGCTGCCATTTTATCAATAACGGACTTACGTTTTTTACGACTCACGTCAGCTGCAATGAGTTGGCGTTCAGCCATAACTGTAGATAACCGCTCATCCCAATATGTAACAGGTAAATCGATGACTTCCTTCATCTTTTCAACAAATTCTTCGGTCTTTTCAGCCCGTTCACCTTTTGTACCATTCATATTTTTCGGCATACCTACTACAAGTTCATGTACTTCATACTCAGCAATGAGTTCTTGTAAGCGGTTAAAGTCTTTTTCAAGAGATGTTCTACGAATGGTTTCAATACCTTGTGCTGTCATGAGCAGTGCATCACTACAGGCAATACCGATAGTACGGCTGCCCACATCTAATGACATAATTCTCATTATAGTTGTTTTGCCTTTGCGTATTCTTTCAACAATTCCTCAATCAAGTCATCCCGCTCTAAACGACGGATATCAGAACGTGCATTATTATAACTTGTAATGTACGCTGGATCTCCAGAAATAAGATACCCTAAGATTTGATTGATTGGATTGTAACCTTTTTCTTGAATAGATTGATAAACACGAGTGAGAACCTCTTCAGCTGTCATCGGTTCATCGTCTACTTTACGGAATAACATAGTTTCATCAGAAACCTTCATCGTATCCCTCCTTTTTATTACATTGGCAGGTTTCACTGTAAAAGTGAAACCTCGCCTCCTATTATACTTGAATTAAAGCTACAAAGTCAGTACCTTTTTATGCATTATAAAATTTATCTATAACAGATACAAGTATAATTATAAAATTATATGCCTATTGTAACATAGATGTTAAAGCTTCACCACCAGCTTTTAATGCTTCCGCCAATTTAGCTGGTTCCTTACCACCTGCTTGAGCCATATCTGGACGGCCACCGCCATTACCACCAGCTACTTGAGCTGCTGCTTTTACGATATTACCAGCTTTAGCACCTTTAGCAACAACGTCTTTAGATACTTTACATACAAAGTTAACCTTGTCATCACCCATAGCAGCGCCTACAAGCACTACGCCAGAACCATCCAATTTATCAAGGCCCATATCCGCTAAGTCACGTAATTCATCGATAGAGGATGCTTTTACAGCAGCCGCTACAAATGCAACATCGCCAATCATTACCTTACCAGCAATGATATCTGCCGCACCAGCTGCAGAAACCTCTTTGCGAATTTGTTCTAATTCTTTAGCAGTTTCTTTTGCTTCTGCCAACACTTGATGTAAACGTTCTTCTACTTGAGGTGCTTTAGTTTTAAGTTCGCCTGCCATGCGTTCGATAGTCAAGCGATCATGTTTTGCTGCATCTAGAGCTGCACGACCTGTAATTGCTTCAATACGACGTACACCAGAGCCGATACCCGCTTCAGATGTTAAACGGAAGGAACTAATGAAAGCTGTATTACCTACATGAGAACCGCCACATAATTCAACGGAGAAACCAGGAACCTCTACAACGCGAACTACATCACCATATTTATCACCAAAGAGTGCCATCGCACCTTTAGCTTTTGCTTCGTCCATAGACATTTCCGCAATAGCTAAATCTGTAGCTTTTAAAATCTCTTCATTTACAAGAGCTTCAATTTGATCAAGTTCCTCTTGTGTTACAGGAGAGAAGTGAGTGAAGTCGAAACGCAAGTAATCTGGAGTTACTAAGGAACCTGCTTGGTTAACATGTTCGCCTAGAACCTTTTTCAATGCTGCATGTAACAAATGTGTTGCTGTATGGTTACGAGCCATAGCAGCACGGCGATTTGTATCTACTTCAAGCGTTACATCATCGCCTTCGGAAATGGAACCTTCCACAACAGTACCGATATGGTATACAGTGCCTTCAGGTAAACGTTTTGTATTATGAACCTCTACCTTACCCATTGGGCCAACGATAAAGCCTGTATCACCTAATTGACCGCCCCCTTCAGCGTGGAATGGTGTGGTGCGTACGATAACAGTAATTTCATCGCCATCAGCAGCTGTTTGTAAACGTTCAGAGCCTTTGCCGATCATTAATACGGAAGAAGCAGTTACAGCTTCATCTTCAAGAAGCTCTTCGTCTTTCAAGAATGTGATGTCAGGTGTTGCTACCTTAGCATCTTCTTTTACACGAGCTTCACGAGCGCGTTCACGTTGTTCCTTCATAGCTGCTTCAAAACCTTCATGGTCGATTGTAAAGCCGCGTTCAGAAGCAATTTCTTCTGTTAATTCCCAAGGGAATCCGTATGTATCATATAGTTTGAATACTTCTGTTCCAGGCACAACAGTTGCTTTTTCAGCAGCAAGTGTATCAATCAAAGAATTCAACAATTCAAGACCTTGTTCCAAGGTTTGGTTGAATCGTTCTTCTTCGTTTTGTACAACCCGTTTAACGAAGTCTTGTTTCTCAGCAATGGATTTAATACCAGGGCCAAGAATATCTACTACTACATCAATAAGTGGTGTTAAGAAGATGCCTTCAATACCAAGTAAACGGCCATGACGTACAGCACGACGTAAAATACGACGCAATACGTAACCACGACCTTCGTTAGATGGCAATACGCCATCAGAAATTAATGCAGTGACAGCACGAGCATGGTCAGCGATAACCTTTAAAGAAACATCAGTATTTGGATTTTCGTTATATGTAACACCAGCGCGTTTAGCTGTAGCTTCAATAATTGGGAAAATCAAATCTGTTTCAAAGTTTGTTTTACAACCTTGTAATACGGAAGCCAATCGTTCAAGACCAGCGCCGGTATCGATGTTTTTATGTTGCAATGGTTCATAAGAACCATCTGGCATTTTATTAAATTGAGTGAATACTAAGTTCCAGATTTCAAGATAGCGATCGCAGTCACAACCTGGTGCACAGTTAGGATCATCACAACCATGTTCAGGACCTTGGTCGAAGAAAATTTCACTATCAGGACCACATGGGCCTTCACCGATTTCCCAGAAGTTATCTTCAAGGCGTGTAATATGACTTTCTTCTACGCCACAATCATTGTGCCATGTATCATATGCTTCTTGGTCATCTGGATATACAGTAACATACAATCTATTTTTATCGAGTTTAATAACTTCAGTTAAGAACTCCCAGGCCCAGTGAATTGCTTCTTTTTTGAAGTAGTCACCAAAGGAGAAGTTGCCAAGCATTTCAAAGAATGTATGGTGACGAGCTGTGCGACCTACGTTTTCAAGGTCACCTGTACGCATACATTTTTGGCTTGTTGTAATACGATGACAAGGAGGTACCAATTTACCTGTAAAGAAAGGCTTTAATGGCGCCATACCTGCCCCAATCAATAATAGAGATGGATCGTTTTCTGGTATAAGAGAAAAACTATCTAATTTTAAATGTCCTTTGCTTTCAAAAAACTGCAAGTATGCTTGACGCAGTTCATTACCCTTCATGTGTATATTCCTCCTAAAATTATTTACTCTTCATTATATCGTAAAACCGATATAAAATCTATTAAAAACATTGAGGTCATGCGGAGTTCCTATACTTTTACAATGAGAAAAAGTTAGGATAAAATTCAAGTTTTACATAAACGAAAAAGAGGTTATACAAATCAACAGAACATAATTGATTCGTATAGCCTCTTTTAAAGCTAATATGTATTGGTTTATACAACGCGTTTTGCGCCGATATAGCGTTCACCCCAATAGCCAGTATCAAGATCTGCTACTGCTACACCACGACTGGAAGTGGCGCTGATGAACTTGCCATCACCAATATAAATACCGGAGTGAGATGGACCTGGTTCATATGTTTCAAAGAATACCAAATCCCCTGCTTTTAAGTTTGCACGAGAAACCTCAACACCTACGTTATATTGTTCATCTGCTAAACGTGGTAAAGAAATACCTTGTTTTGCAAATACATATTTAACGTAACCAGAGCAGTCGAAACCACTTGGTGTAGTACCACCAAATACATATGGTACACCACGGTATTTGTCTGCTTCCGCCAAGATAGCATGAATACTATTTGGTGTTTCGTTTTTCGTAATATTATTTAATTTAATATTTTTGCCAGTAATGGATTGACCCGCAACACGACGAGATGTCGCATTGTTGTTTGTGAAAGCGGATTTTGTTGCTACTGCTTTAGTCGCAGCATTTTGAGTCAATACTGCCTTCGTAGAACGAGGAGCGCTCATCAATGCATTATACGTAGCAGGACCTACAATACCGTCCACTGGTAAGCCACGATCTTGTTGGAACAGACGAACTGCCCATTTCGTTTCTTTACCATATACACCATTTTTATCTGTAGCATTATAACCGTGTTTAATTAGTTGTTGTTGAACCGCTGTAACACTTTTGCCCTTATCACCATATTGTAATGTTGTTGCACCTACCATGGCTGTTGTGGCACACACAAAAGTTAATGTTAATGCCGTTATTTTAACCTTACTATATTTTGACTTCATATGCTTCCTTTCCAAAAACTTTTAAAGTAAGTTATTTATTCAAAATATACTAACCGTCTATTTATTTGCATTCACAAATACAGCTAGTCTTCTTTGCTTTTGTTAGTATAAGTCTCAGGTGCCATAAACACATCTGCACTACTTGGTCCAAGTAATGGAGCATCTTCATGCTCATCAAAGTTTATAGCTGACTTAACCCAATACAAAGGCCGTTGCTTCACCTCTTCAAAAATACGACCTACATACTCGCCAATAATTCCCAGTCCGACGAGTTGAATTCCACCAATAAACAAAATTGATACGCCCAAGGTAGTCCATCCATTCAAGGCTTGTCCCGTAAGATATACATACAAGAGGTGCAATATAAGCAAGAAGCTCAACCCACCACATAGTACACCGACGTACAAGGCAGCCCGTAAAGGAACTCTTGAAAAAGCGGTTACCCCATCGAGAGCAAATCGTATCATTTTACGCACACTAAACTTTGAGACACCTGCAAAACGAGGTGGCGCCACAAAGTGCAACTCAGCTTGTCTATACCCCAAGGCACCGACAATACCGCGCAAGAAACGACCATGTTCTCTAAACCGTTTCAATGTGCCCAATGCTTTACTATTCATGAGACGAAAATCAGATCCACCTTCAACAATAGGAACATCGGCCATTTTGTTCATTAGTTTGTAATAATACTTAGACGTGAAAGATTTAGCCCAACTAGCATCTTCAGTTGAATCGCGTATGGTGCGCACCACATCATAGCCTGACTCCCACAACCTAACAAGTTCAGGAATCAAAGCCGGTGGATGCTGCATGTCACCGTCCATTGTAATAACTGCATCTCCATGAGCATAATCAAGACCACAAGTAAGCGCAGTCTGATGCCCAAAATTACGAGCAAGCAATAACACTTTGACATGTTTATCATTGTAAGCAATTTCACGCAATATCATAGCTGACGAATCACTAGAACCGTCGTCTACGAAGATTAGTTCATAATCGTACGTGAGTCCTGACATAACATCAGTTACAGCTTTATAAAAATTCGCTATGTTCTCTTCTTCGTTATATACAGGCACTACAATAGAAAGTAACATAAATCCTCCAAAGTATTTTACTCACATATTTTAAGTTAATTAGTAAATTAAGGCAAATCGCCAAGGTTAACAATAGGAAAAATAATATCTATAACCCCAGTAATCATGCGATTTCTACAAACTCTATCGACATTTCTCTTCATTTATCCTATATATAAGTTCTATGAATAAGTCGTTATTTTACTTATCTAAATAACTACTCAATAAATCATATTATAAAATAAATTTATATCACTAAAAATCAATGAATTGCTGTTAATTATGATTTAATCGCCAATTAATCAAAATATAAAATATATTTTTAGCTATAAATATAAGAACCTTAATGCATTTCATCTTAAATTCATGAAAATCGAAATAATTTTACTAATCACGCTGTGCATAAACCAATAATATATGGCCCAAAATATGCATAAAATACTAATAATATAAAAAACAACATTATGGTATTAACAAAATAGATTTACTAGAATCTTTTCATCAATAGAGAAGAAAGAGACCCTGATAAGGGTCTCTTATATTATAGGCCAGCAGCATCAATCCAAGATTGTAAATCTGCCTCTGCTAGTTCCATATCCTCTTCATATGCACCAGCTACGACTGGATACTTAGCAACCTCTACAGTGTGCAAAATCGAATCATCTCGGCCATTTTTAAAGGTGCCAATCCAAATTCCAGAGAATTGAGATTCATACCACTCTACAGGCTGATCTGTTTCATTGAAGTTAATCGTAATATGACCACGACCAAGTGTTTCTAATACCTCCACTTGCTCTTCTTCTGCAAGACCTGTTTTCTCTATATAAATAGAATAAGTCTCACCTGTTTCACGCAAATTTTTAAGTGCTAAACGCAACTCATTTAAAACGGCGCGAACATTACCATAATTCTCAATCATAAATACTCCTATTAGAGATACTCTTTACATCCTATAAACGCATTATTTTAAGTATTAAGCTCTGCAGTTACGCCCCATTCTCGTAACACATTGAGTACACGCTCTTTCACCTCTGGTAAAGCTCGTTGTACAGGTGCACTAGGTTCAAAACCAATCTCTAACGATTCTGGTTCCACCCCAATAACAACAGCATCCTCTAAGGGGTCTTCTTGAATGGCGCGGATACGTAAAATATCTTGCATTCCTACTTCGTGTACAGAAATATGTTCTGTGAAATATTGTTCTAATTCCTTATGAGGGAACTCATATATAGTTCCTGGTGCTTCCCCACCATTAATAGCGTCTACGAGCAGAATTTTCTTCATTCCACGCATATACGTAAGCAGCTCCATCCCCATCGTTCCACCATCAATAATGGAAATGGCTGGTGTAAATGTGAAAGATTCTTTCAACTCTTTCACTACATGAACACCTAATCCCTCATCAGTAAGCAATATATTCCCTACACCAAGTAGAACAATTTCATTATTCCCATCATCATAAAGGCTATTTAAATCAATACGCGGACCCTCAGAGTCCGCGTATTGTTCCAAGCCACTGATGATATCAGTACTTGTATTAGTCATTATCTTGTAATTCTCTTTCTCTAGGATCGTTAGGATCACTTGGACGATATGTAGTACCAGATGGTTTATCGATACGTTCACCACGACGGCGTTTACCGTTTAGATCTTCAATATCGATTGGATCATGTGCATAATACTTCATACCGGAAACCATAGCAGATACTTCGCCGGATTCCTCCATAACGTCTTCTCGGAATGCCATGTACACGTGAACGATAGTAAAGAACAAGAATCCCCACGCAATATAGTGATGAATAATGTGAACCTTATATTCACCACCAAATAATGTAACAACTGGTGCGAATAGGGTTCCTAGAATACCATTAGGATCCACCATAGAATACATTGTAAAGCCCGTTAAGATTTCAAAGAAAAACATTACATATACCATCATATATGCAGTTCTTGCTAAGGAGTTACGAAGCCAATGATGTTCGTGTTTTTGTGGAATCATCAAATAGTGCAATGTAGTTTCTTTAAGACCATACCAATACCGTTTTTGGCGGAATTTAGGTAATAATCTATCTCCTCGATTCCAAAGAGCTCCTGCAAATCGGAAAATAAAGGAGCATGTTAAGATAACCCCTGCAATGAAATGGATACGACGCATAGTTTCCATAGAGAACCAGCCATCAATAGCAAAGGTTGGCTCTGGATTACCTGTGATAGCCGCAAATCCTGGATCACCAATATATAGACCTGTCCAGAATAATGCAGTTACGCTTAGCACCATAGTCCAGTGGAATATGCGCAGCCATAGACTAAATACGACATACGCCTTTTTGTCAGTATGTATTAACATAAGCCCACCACCCTTTATTTACACAATGCATCTGTATTGACGGAAACAATTTTTTCGCCTTTTTTATTGTATAAATGGGTTGCACATGCGAGACATGGGTCAAAGGAGTGAATTACCTTCAAGATTTCAAGTGGTTTATCTGCAATTTTTACATGTGTATCAATCATGGAGTCTTCGTAGGCACCATGTTCATTTGCTGCAGTCTTAGGACATGCATTCCATGTGGATGGTACGATACATTGATAGTTTGCAGAGCGGCCATCTTTAATGTGAATCCAGTGGCCCAAACCACCACGAGGGGCATCTACAAGGCCAACGCCTTTAGCATCTTTATCCCATGTATTTGGCTCAAACTTAGTTGTATCAGCCACTGTAGTATCACCATTTTTAATGTTCGCTACAAGTTTATCGAAGAAGTATTGGCTCATATTTGCTGCTACTTGTGCATCAAGGCCACGACATGCTGTACGACCTACCATAGTTGTCATCCATACGTGAGCAGGTACGCCCAATACTTGGGATACTGTATCGATTTGACGAACAATCATAGACTCTGCCCAAGTTGGGTCTTTAATGATACCTTGTTTTACTTTTGTATATACAACGATATATTTTGCTAATGGGCCAACTTCTGCAGTTTTACCTTTGAATGTTGGGGATTTAATCCAAGAGTATTTTTTATCTTCATCAAGGAATTCCCATTTTTCTTTTGTACCAGATTTAGGACCTGTAAACTTAGGATCTGTAACACCTTCGATAGGATGAAGAGAGCTTTTACCATCTGGATATGTGAACCAAGAGTGATCAACCTCTTCACTAAGGTATTGAGGATCCATGAAATCTTTACCTTCTAATGGAATAAATGTAGCTTTATCTACGCCTAAAGCAAAGTTTTCAACTACACCATTGGAGCGAACCACACATTTCTTATGATAATCACCATTAGAAATGCCAGAATATGTATCATCTGGGTAATCACCATAAGACATAACACGTTTTTTCGCTAGGCCACCACCATCGACCATGCCCTTTTCTACATACATTTTGCCAATAGCTAATAAATCTGGAACATAGAAATTATCCACTAGATCTTTAGCCAATGCAATAGATTGTTCTACCGCAGCAAGACGTTGTGTATTAATAGGTGCATTCATGTCATTCATTGAAATGGAGCATGGCATACCGCCAACAATGTAATGCGGATGAGGGTTTTTACCACCAAATACAACGTGTGGAATAACGATATCACGTTGACGGTCAAGAATATTCAAGTAATGGGATACGGCCATCAAATGAACCTCTGGTGGCAATAAATTATAGTCAGGATGATCCCACCATTGAGCGGAGAAGATGCCTAATTGACCAGATTCTACAATTTTCTTAACCTTTTGTTGTACCGCTGCAAAATAGGCAGTGGTAGCTTTAGGGAACTCTTTAGGATATGCAGAGTCTTTAGACGCAGTTTCAGCTGGCGCCAAACCACTTACATTATAAGTAGCTAATACATCATTTTGTAATTGTGCAGTTTTAGCTGGATCTGCACTAAGAGCTGCTACTGGGCTAACCCAGTCAAGAGCATGCAAGTGATAGAAATGTACGATATGGTCATGTACATCTAAAGAGCTATGCATGATATTACGAATATAGTTTGCATTTTTAGGAATGGTAATACCAAGTGCATCCTCTACAGCACGTAACGCTGCCAACGCATGTGTTGTAGTACATACGCCACAAATACGTTGTACGAAAGCCCAAAGGTCACGAGGATCGCGATCTTTAGCAACAAGTTCGATACCGCGCCAAGCAGTACCAGAAGACAATGCGTCCTCTACCTTACCACTCGCTTCATCAACTTTTATTTCTACCCGTAAATGACCTTCAATACGGGAAATCGGATCTACTACTACGCGTTTCATTAGTGACCTCCTCCATTATTATGTTTCTTTTCATCCCATAAGCCTT
>JAGZGB010000039.1 GCA_018367495.1 Veillonella sp.
GTTTTTTGAGTTTCATCAACGAATGCTTGCAACGCGTTCATCAATGGTGCGAACCACATGCCATCATATACGAGTTCAGCATATTTGTTAGCAATAAGTTCTTTGTAGTGGTATGTTGCTCTGTCGAGGCAAAGGTATTCAAGTTCTCTGTGAGCATACATGATGATAGATCCACCTGGGTTTTCATAAACGCCACGAGATTTCATACCAACCAATCTATTTTCAACGATATCTACAACGCCTACACCATAGTGTGCACCGATTTCGTTGAGTTTTTCCAATAATTGAAGAGGAGTGCCTTCTTGACCATCAACGGCTACAGGTACGCCTTCTTTGAAAGTAACAGTTACATAACCAGCTTCATCAGGAGCTTGTTCAGGTGTATGTGTTACTAAATATACATCATCTTTAGGAGCATTTGCTGGATTTTCAAGATCGCCACCTTCATGGGACAAATGCCATACGTTTTGGTCCATGGAGTATGGATGTGATTTAGTTGCTACAACTGGAATGTCGTGTTTAGCAGCATATTCCATGCAATCTGTTCTAGATTTCAAATCCCATTCTCTCCAAGGAGCAATGATTTTCATGTTAGGAGCCAATGCTTTGATAGTAAGTTCAAAACGAACTTGGTCATTACCTTTACCAGTCGCACCATGAGCGATAGCATCAGCGCCTTCTTTTTTAGCAATATCTACAAGGATTTTACCAATCAAAGGTCTAGCGAAGGATGTACCTAATAAATATTTTCCTTCATAAATTGCACCAGCTTTTACTGTTGGCCACACATAATCTTTTACGAATTCTTCTTTAGCATCAACAATGTATGCTTTAGAAGCGCCAGATTTAATTGCTTTCTTTTCAACCGCATCATAATCTTCAGGTTGGCCCAAGTCTACGCACACTGCGATAACTTCAGCACCATAATTTTCTTTTAACCAAGGAATGATAACGGATGTGTCTAAGCCACCAGAATATGCGAGTACTACTTTATTTGCTTTACCCATGATAACACCTCATTAAAAACTTACTATGTATTTAAACTTATATAATCATATATTATATCAGAAAATTATGAAAACGCAGTGGCATCTAACCTAACAGTCATTTCCTCTTTCTGACAAAAAATAGTATACACCTGTATAATTATAGATGCAAGCATTATTTTTATTCAATTTAGTAATATGTTTCAATTCCGAACTAATATAATACAAAAGCTATATCCAGTGATTTAACACTAGACATAGCTTCATTTCTTACGATGTACTATCTATTCTTACTTAATATCAATAGGTGAAAATTGGTAATCTAATACTATCTTATAATCATTAGTTCCAGCAATTTGCACTTTTAAGATTTCTAATATCAAAGACTTAATTTTCTCTATAATTGTACGAAACCCTCTTTGCTCTTCACGAATAATAGCTTCAAGACGAACATCTAAATCATAAGACCTTGTAATTTTATAATCACCTCTAAAGTAATCTACAGTTTTAAATAATTCCAATACACTTATTTCAGATATTGCTACATCAAAATTATTTATACTATTTAAAATATTATGTTTTACCGTTTCATCTACAGCAATAATAGTTTGATTACTAATATGTGGAATTTTATCAACGATATATTTTTCTCTTACTTGCCCCCTTAAAGATTCATCTGCCATTAGAATATCTCTATCTAACGCTTTATCCCAAAAACAATGTCTTACAATCATACAATCATGTTCATCATCGTAATAAACTATCCAGTTTTCAATTTTATTAGCATCTGTTTGTTCAATATAAAAGATTTCACGGGCATAGGAATCAATATCAAGTGCTTCAGACTTATAATCTAATCCTCCAGGACCTCTTAAATAATAGGATATAAAATTCTCCAATCGAAGCATAGCAAACTTAATAATAGGTTTTGCTCCAATATAAATAGATAAAAAATTGCCTTCCTCATACTGCTTTAATTCAATATTATCCAATAATTATGCTCCTAATACTCAAAACTCTCTCTAAATGTATGTATCTATTATTACTAATGTAGCAAAAAAATCTCTGTTCGCCAATTAATTATTCATTAGCAAACAGAGATTATAAAATATATTCAATTATTCATCCACAAGTTCCAAGTCTTGTTGGTATGCATAGTCCGCTTCCGCTTGTGTAATCATACCTTGGTCTACCATTTGTTCAAGCACCAATTTTTGTCGTGCCTTTGCCCCTTTATAGTTCGTATAGGGATCCAAATAGGATGGTGCATTAGGCAAGGCCGCTAGCATGGCACTTTGGCCTAGTGTCAATCGGCTTGGGCTCGTTCCAAAGTAGCCATGAGCAGCTTCGTAAATGCCGTAGTAATTATGGCCATAATATACAGTATTTAAATACATAGTGAGGATTTCTTCCTTCGTATAATAATGTTCCATTTCACTGGCAAGAATAGCTTCTTCTACCTTACGACTCATAATACGTTTGGATGAGAGAAAGAGGTTTTTTACCACTTGTTGTGTTATGGTACTGCCCCCCTCTACGGTTTCACCTGCTATAGTATTGGTATAAAAGGCACGAATAATACCGAGCACATCAATAGCCCCATGTTTATAATACCGCTTATCCTCTATAGCGATGAGTGCATTTTTTGTATATTCTGGAATCACATCACCCTTTACCCAATGTTCTTTAGAAACACGTTGGTTGAGGGCCATTTCTACCTTTTCTTTAAAAGTAAATAGTCGTATAATACGATCCGTACGACTGAGGGTGTCTTCACTTTGTTCTATCCGTTTTTCAACAGTTGTGTGAGCCTTACTTTCATGATTTGTACCTTGAAAGCTATGGTATCCATCATATACAAATATAGCCAATACAATGACTACCACAAATACCACTAAATTCCTAAGATAGCGAAATACTTTCATTGCTTTCACCTATTTCATAAAGGCCTGTAACAGTAATATCTATAATACAACTTAAGATCTATTAAGTACTACAGAACCTTATATACATATACAAACACATTGTGTATTAAATGTATTGTATCACATCAATTAAGAAGAAGATACATATATTACAAGGTTTAAATAGATATATATAGTATAAAATGTATTTAATAATACATTTAAAATATATTTGAAGATATACTGCCAGATACTATGTAAATCTATATATACAGATTTATGCATATTAGGTATACTTATTAAGTTGTATTATAAACTTCATATAGAGTATAATAGTGAAGATGATAAAAACATGCCCATTGGAGGAGTATTATGAAACAATGTATGGATTCAGAAAATCTACATCGTCGATTACGTAAAATCCTTGGTCAAGTGCAAGCTATTGATCGAATGATTGAAGAAGACATTCCATGCGAAGATGTGTTAAGCCAAATCAATGCAGCTAAGTCTGCCCTACACAAAGTAGGACAAGTGGTTCTAGAAGGACACATCAATCACTGTGTACGCGATGGTATCGAACACGGTGACGTAGAAAAAACTATTAGCGACTTTACAAAAGCTGTAGAGCGCTTTGCAAACATGGGAAAATAAAGAAGAGGCAAAACAGCCTCTTTTTTTACCTAAAACTACATTGCAATAGTTTACGAATCACCCACAATACATTAAATTAGAAATTTCGTCTAATAAAAATACAAACTGTGTACATATCAACAAAAAAGGACTCTACATTCGTAGAGTCCTTTCTATTACCACAAGGAATTAGTCGTGGTTAGTTGTTAAAAATTCGCTCAATGCAGCAAGTGCATCGTCTTCGTCAGCACCATCAGCAGTCAATGTAACGGATGTACCTTTTGTAGCTCCTAAAGTCAATACAGTCAAAATGGATTTAGCATCAGCTGTTTTACCATTAGCAGCAATTGTTACTTTTGAAGCGTATTTAGCAGCCAATTGTGTAAAAGCTGTAGCAGGGCGAGCGTGTAAACCAGATTCGTTAGTAATTTCTACTGTTAATTCTTTCATAATAACCTCTTTCTATCTCGATAGGCAATGCCTATCCTATACGTTCTAATAGATATATTGTATCAATTTAAAGCATTTTAATTCAAGTATATTAAAAGTTCTTTGCTATATACTGATGAACTTAATACTTTTCTTAGAGCTATACAAAATTATAGTAAGCCTTTTTCAGCTAGTACAGATTTAGCATATTCGGTAATTTCTTCAGCTGTATCCATGGAAAGCGCTTTATTAGCCACATCTTCACATTCTACTTTAGAAACAGATCGTAAGATTCTCTTAATAAGTGGTATAGAGGACGCTGTCATAGAGAATTCGTCAAGACCAAGACCTAATAGAATCATGGTAGCTACAGGATCACTAGCGAGTTCACCACACATACCTGTAAATTTACCTTGTTCATGGCTAGCATCAATAACATGTTTGATAAGACGTAAGACACCTGGATGCAATGGCTGATATAAAGAACCAATGGATTCATTCATACGGTCTACTGCCAGTGTATATTGGCACAAATCATTTGTACCGATACTGAAGAAGTCTACGTATTTAGCCAAAATTGGAGAAATAACAGCGGCTGCTGGTACTTCAATCATAATACCAACCTTAATATCCTTATTGAATTCTTTGCCTTCTTCTGTAAGTTCTGCCTTGCATTCCTCAAGCATAGTATTCGCTTGTTTCACTTCTTCTACGGAAGCAATCATAGGGTACATGATGTGAATATTACCAAAAGCACTAGCACGCAATAACGCACGTAATTGTACTTTGAAAATATCTGGACGATGTAAGGAAATACGAATCGCACGATAGCCAAGGAATGGATTCATTTCACTAGGCAAATCAAGGCATTTTAATTCCTTGTCACCGCCGATATCCATGGTACGGATAATAACAGATTGCCCCTGCATATCTTCTGCAACCTTTTTATATTCTTCAAATTGTACATCTTCTGATGGTAATTCATCATTTTCCATGTACAAGAACTCTGTACGGTATAAGCCAATACCTTGTGCTCCCATTGTAAGAGCATGTTTAGCATCTTTAGACTTACCGATATTACCAAATAGTTCTACATGATGACCATCAGTTGTTGTAGCTTCAAGATTAGCAGATTCGCGCAAGCGTTTTAACTCTTCTTGGTATGCATCCGCCTGATTTGTATACTCAGACCAATCCGCATCAGATGGATTTATTTCAACGATACCCTCTGAACCAAGTACAACAGCCTTCTCGCCATCAACAAAGCCTTCAATATCGCCTACCCCCATAACGGCAGGAATTTCCAAGGTACGTGCCATGATGGCCGCATGAGATGTAGGACCACCTGCCGCTGTTACAATGCCTTTCACAACATTTTTATCTAAAGAGGCCGTATCAGATGGAGCCAAATCATGAGCCACCAAGATAACCTCTCCAGAAATATGGGACAAACCACGAGGATTCATACCTAACATGTTACGTATTAAGCGGTCACCAATATCCTTAATATCTGCACCGCGTTCACGCATATATGGATCATCCATGCCAAGAAAGATATTAGCAAAGGTGTCAATGGTTTGAGCAGTAGCTGCCACTACGTTAGTATGGCTACTCTCAACAAGGGATTTAATACCATCAGATAAGGATGGGTCTTGAGCAATTTGCATATGTGCTTCGAAAATAGCGGCCTCGTCTGGTCCCATTTCTTTTAAAGCCTTTTGGCGGATAATATCCAATTGTTTTAAAGTAGATGCCATAGCAGCAGCAAACTTACCAATTTCCGCTTCTACTTTGTCCTCTGCTACAGTGTAGTCAGGAATAACAATTTCTTCTTGAATATATCTATATACATTGCCTACAGCAACGCCACGAGATCCAGAAATCCCTTGAATTCGCATGTGTGTTCCTCTTTCTATTACGATAAACTACATTACTTTATATTCTATCATTTCTCTGGTAAACAATAAAGCAAATGATATTACAACTCAAATTCATCACCCATTTATGATATAATATAGAATATATATAATAATATATTTATGAGACTTTCACGGGATTCATGGTGAAAGTCTTACTTATTGATAGGAGACTTTATGAAATTAACTAAAATGCATGGTCTTGGCAATGACTTCATCCTCTTTGCTGACCCACAAGGGACTGAAAAAGATTACACAGACCTCGCCATTCGACTTTGCGATCGTCGTACAGGCATTGGCGCTGATGGTCTTGCCATTCTAGTTCCGTCAAAAAACTATGATGTACGCATGCGCATTATCAACTCTGATGGTAGTGAAGCAGAAATGTGCGGCAATGCGATTCGTTGTTTTGCCAAATATGCCTATGAACACGGTGAAATTACTAAAGAAACTTTCACCATCGAAACCTTGGCTGGTGTAATGAAACCTACCTTAACTATCGAAAATGGTATAGTCACACAAGTGACTGTAGACATGGGCAAGCCATTCTTTGCATCCCAAGACATTCCGATGGATATAAATATGGATAAGGTTATCGACGTAGACCTCGATGTAAACGGCGAAGCAGTAACGGTAAGCTCCGTATTACTCGGCGTGCCTCATACAGAGGTGTATATCAATGACATTACAAAGGCACCTGTAACGACACAAGGTCCTATCATTGAAAAACACGATGCATTCCCATCCAACACAAATGTTAACTACATAGAAGTAGTCAACGACAAGCACATCAAGGTTCGTACTTGGGAACGCGGTGCAGGTGCTACACTAGCATGTGGTACAGGCTCTTGTGCTTCTGCTGTTATGTCCTTTGAAAAAGGCCTAACTGGTCGCGAAGTAGATGTAGAGCTTTATTTAGGAACATTACATATTTCATACTTGGAGGATGGCACGGTGCTCATGACTGGCCCTGCTGAGGAAGTCTTCGAAACAGAACTTCCTATCGATTAAGATGAAGTGGTTACAACTCATATTAAATGCATTTCTAAAGTATCAACAAGGCCGTTCTCTAATGCCGAAAAATACGGAGTCGCTCATAGGTTTACTCATATCTATCCTCGTCATTATCATCGCCGTAGCTAACGGTATTGCTATTGGTTACGCCTTGATAGTGGTATGGTGTATCATGGCCTATGTATTCTATCGCAAAGGATACCAACCAAAAGAACTGCTAAACCTATCATGGACAGGTGCTAAAAGCTCGATTGTGGTAATGCAAATATTCTTGCTTATCGGTTGGCTTATTGCTATGTGGCAAGCAGCAGGCATCATCCCTATGATTATCGCCACCGGCATCGACTTGATTGATCCGTCCCTCTTTATTGCTTGTGCCTTCTTATTAACAGCGATTGTCAGCATGCTATTAGGTACAGCTTTCGGCACTGTAGGCACCATAGGCATTGTACTCATCACGATGGCAAGAGCCGGTAATATTCCAGAGAATATCGTAGCTGGTGCCATTATAGCCGGTGCATACTTTGGTGATCGCAACGGCCCATTGTCATCTAGCGCATCACTGGTAGCAGCCTTAACACATACTAAGGTTTCTAGTAATATACCAATTATGTTTAAAGCAGGACTACCTGCACTTGTTATTTCTACAGTGCTCTACCTAATACTGTCCCAGTGGTTCCCTCTAAACTATGAAAATAGTTTGTTATCCGATACAATCCACTTTATCTTCAATATTGATTGGACATTGTGGATTCCAGTGATTATCGTCATCGCTTTATTGCCTTTGAAAGTATCTATCCGTTGGCCTATTGGCCTCAGCGCATTAGCCGCAGCCATTCTGGCTTATACTAATCAAGGGGCTACCCCTTCCGATTTAGGCTGGTATACCTTAACAGGCTTTAAACTACCACATTATAATCCACTAGCAGATATCATTCATGGCGGTGGGCTGCAAACAATGTTCATTCCTACCCTATCAATCTTTATGGCAACTGCCATTTCAGGTATGCTCGAAGGGGTTGGCTTCTGGAATGATGTTAGACAACTATTAGAACGAGCTAAAACACGGAGCAATATATTTGCTGCCAATGTAGGCCTCGCACTCTTAACTGGCGCTGTAGGTTGTAGTCAAGCTATTGCGGTTGTGATGACACATTCTATTATGCGCATTACCTACGCACAACGGGGTATTCAAGATGAAGATGTGATGCTCGACTTTGAAAACAGCGGCATAGTCATTGCCCCCTTACTACCATGGAATATCGCTGCTTACGTACCTATAGTTATGATGGGTACTAGTATAGCAGGCTATGTACCATTCGCCTTCTTTCTATATCTCTTGCCAATCATGTATTGGTTACGATTACGGAAGCAAGATCAACCAATCATACGCTAATTACAAGATCAGCCAACCATAGGCTAATTCATTTATCTTATCAAGGGGAATTTGTATGATTTACACCATTACCTTTAACCCAGCCCTCGATTATATCGTACGTCTTAATCACCTCAAGACGGGAAGCATTAATCGTACCACTCAAGAGTACGTTCTTGGGGGTGGCAAGGGCATCAACGTATCCATCGTACTCAACAATCTGGGTATGGATACAACGGCACTCGGTTTTATTGCCGGCTTTACAGGTGAAGAAATCGTTACGCAGCTCAATAGGTTCGGCGTAAAAGAAGATTTCATTCGCCTCCGAGAAGGTTTAACTCGCATCAATGTTAAGGTGAAAGCCTCTGATGAGGAAACAGAAATTAACGGTCGTGGCCCAATCATCTCTAATGACGAATTAGAATCCCTCTACAAACAGCTTGATACATTAACTGAACAAGATACATTAATCCTTGCTGGCAGTATTCCTGCTAGCTTACCAAGCGATATGTACGAGCTCATTATGGAGCGCTTACAACATAAAAAAATTCGCATTGTCGTAGATGCTACAAAAGACCTGCTGACACGGGTCTTACCATACAAACCATTCATGATTAAGCCTAATAATCATGAACTTAGCGAAATCTTTGGTCGCACACTCTCTACTCAGGATGACCTTGTAGCGGCAGCTAAGGCCTTGCAAGAGAAAGGCGCACAACATGTGCTTATCTCTATGGCTGGTGATGGAGCTATCTTGGTCGCAGCTGATGGCACTGTATATACGAGCCCTGCCCCTAAAGGAACCCTTGTAAATTCTGTAGGCGCTGGCGATTCTATGGTAGCTGGGTTTATTACAGGCTTTGAGAAAACGGGCGATTTACAAGAAGCCCTCTACTGGGGCATCTCCAGTGGCTCTGCCTCCGCTTACTCTGAAAATCTCGCTACACTCGTAGAAGTAGAAGCGCTACTTTCACAAGTACGAGTTAACTAGTTTTATATTTTATTTGCATCAAGGAGTTTATATATGCAAATCACTGATTTATTAAAACCTCAATCCGTCCTGCTGAATGCAGACCCTGTTACAAAGGCTGACGCCATTTACACCTTGGGCGAGTTAATGGAAAAAGGCGGCAACCTCATCGATAAAGGTGAGTACTTAGCAGCCGTTTTTGCTCGTGAAGAATCTGGCTCTACTGGTCTTGGTGACGGCATCGCCACACCACATGCTAAATCCGCAGGCGTAAAAGAAGCAGGCCTCGCAGCTATGGTTGTACCTCACGGCGTAGACTTTGAAGCACTTGACGGTCAGCCATCTCGATTATTTTTCATGATTGCTGCCCCTGAAGGCGCAGCTGACACTCATGTAGAGGTATTGAGCCAATTAGCTATGATGGTTATCGACCCTGATTTCAAAGAAGCCCTCATCGCTGCTCCTACTGTAGAACGTTTCTTGGAACTCGTAACAGCTAAAGAGCAAGGTAACTTTGACCCTTCCGTTGAAGGTTTCATCAAAACTGCAGAACCGCCAGCAGAGGAAACTGAAGCATCTGATGCTAGTACAGCAGCTGCAGCAGTTGAAAAAGTCACTGTAGACAACCCACATTACGATGTATTGGCTGTAACTGGTTGCCCTACTGGTATTGCTCATACCTACATGGCTGCTGAATCTTTAGAACGGAAAGCCAAAGAAATGGGCATTTCCTTAAAGGTTGAGAAAAATGGTGCTTCTGGTGTTAAAGATGCTCTTACAGCAGAAGAAATCGCTCATGCTAAATGCATCATCGTCGCGTCTGACCGCCAAGTAGAAATGGGGCGCTTCAACGGTAAGCCTATGATTCAAACTAAGGTTGCAAACGGTATCAATAAAGCAGAAGAGCTTTTAACAGAAGCCATGGCTGGCACAGCAGCTGTATACCAAGCATCTGCGGCAGACCGCAAAGCTGCAGAAATCGCTGCTAGCGCATCTGACAGTGTAGGTCGTCAAATCTACAAACATTTGATGAATGGTGTATCTCACATGTTGCCATTCGTTATTGGTGGCGGTATCTTGATTGCCCTTGCATTCTTATTCGATACATTAGATCCTGTGAATCCTAAAAACTTCGGCTCCGGCAATCCTCTTTCTGCATTCTTAATGCAAATCGGTGGTGCTTCCTTTGGTTTCATGCTACCAGTATTAGCTGGTTACATCGCTATGAGTATTGCTGACCGTCCAGGTCTTGTAGCTGGTTTTGTTGGTGGCTTATTGGCTAACCAAGGTGGCTCTGGTTTCCTTGGTGCATTGATTGCCGGCTTTGCTGCAGGTTATTTGGTATTATTAGTTAAAAAATTAGTCTCTGGTTTGCCACAAGCATTAGAAGGCACAAAACCAGTTCTCTTCTACCCTGTACTAGGCGTATTATTCATTGGTTTAGCCATAACCTTCGTAATTAACCCTCCTGTATCCGCACTTAACCACTGGTTAATGGACTCCTTACAATCCATGGGCACTACTAGCCGCGTATTGTTAGGTCTCATCTTTGGTGCTATGATGTCCGTTGATATGGGCGGTCCTGTAAACAAGGCAGCTTACGTTATCGGTACAGGTGCGCTTGCGACTGGTGAATACGGTATCATGGCTGCTGTAATGGCAGGTGGTATGGTTCCTCCGTTGGCAATCGCTCTATGTACTACATTCTTCCCTAGCCGCTTCACAGAGGCTGAACGCAAATCTGGTATCACAAACTACATCATGGGCCTCTCCTTCATCACAGAAGGCGCTATCCCATTTGCAGCGGCTGATCCAGTTCGCGTATTACCAGCTTGCATCATCGGTGCTGGTACAGCTGGTGCGTTATCCATGTTCTTCGAATGTACACTACGCGCTCCACATGGCGGTATCTTCGTAGTACCTACAATCGGTAACCCTCTTCTTTACCTTGCATCCATCGCAATCGGTTCCGTTGTTGCTTGTATCATCTTGGCACTATTAAAACCAAGCCTTAAAAAATAATTGTGAAAGCTAGATTATACTACTACATATAGTAAAAATGTACATAGTCTAAATAAGTACATATAGCAAAAGGACTAGAACTCCTAGAGTTCTAGTCCTTTTCTTATGTAAACTATCGGATTACATCATCATAAAATACGCCAAATACTTTCTTGAAAACTCGATTTGCTACATGATAACTTTCAAAATCAAAGTCAGTCGGTGTTAAGAAAGTAACATGCTCATACCCTTTATAACCAGGTTGTGTAGGTTTACTTTCACCATTAAGAGTATAGTCCTGTTGAGCCTTAACAGTACCTACAATACCAGAATTATCCATTTTTATATTCCATATTTCACCTAAATGGAAATCAGGAAATTGTTGTTTAAATTCTGGAACTTTTGCCACTAAATGAGCAAAGGAATAATTTAGGATATAGTCATAATGAATTGTATATTCTCGAACCAAATCTGACGAAGGCAAAACAACATAGATTTTAGCCTCTACACTTTTTGTACTAGTACTTGTAGATACATCTCTAATTGTACTCAACTCAATATATTTACCATCTCCACCACCTGTGTCACCTTTAGAAACAATGTGTTCAAAACGACTTATATCTTGTAGTTCCGCATTAGAAACAGCTTTTACAGAATTAAAAGAAATACACAAAATACATAGTAGTGCCATAAAAAATAAGAAACGTTTCATAAGGCACCTCATTTCACCACAATATCATCAAAATGCTGCTGATATGCAACGACAAACATGGCATCTGCTATAGCAAAGAGATCTTGATCGGAACGACTACGATCTAAAGGTCGTAATTGGTGCACTAAAGGAACTGTACTACTAACCTCAGTACCATCCCCATTAAATCGATTCACCTCTCGTAAGTCAATTTGTATGCCAGAATCATCTTGTGCTGCCTTTATAACCGCATACATAGATGGGGATGGCTGTACTATTTGACTGGCGTGAATTAAAGAACCTAGTGAATAATTAGTATTATATGTGGCCGTTACCTCATATTCAGTAATAAATGTACCACGAGTATATGTATAAACGGTATAAAAAGTACCTTTTAATTTATAATGTGGCGCTGCGTATTCTAGTGATTCTACAGAGTAAGTGTTTAAATAGTTTATTAGCCGATCCTTTGGATAAGTACCTTGATAGGAATCGTTTTTTTGATATACTTTTTTAAACTGAGGCGAACTATTTAACTCATTAATCGATATAGCTTGTGTCTGTATGG
Source organism: Veillonella sp. (assembly GCA_018367495.1). The sequence continues at coordinate 12,485 of JAGZGB010000039.1, forward strand.
TGAAAGTAGCTAATACCGTACAGACTAGCAAGAATTTTCTAAACATACTCTCTCCTTTATAATAGAAAACCAGTTAAATTATCAAAAGCATATCATATTTTATAGAAAGATGTATACATAAAAAACTCCCTATGCCACACATGACATAGGGGGTTTTTAGTTTGCATATTAGACTGTAACCTAACACGCTCTCTAATGTAATTATACTCTACTATAGTAAAAGTACTCTATTAAAATAGTACTATCTATTAAGATATTTTAGTAAGTAATTGATTTACCATAGCTTTTAAGTCATTAATCTCAGATTGTTGTTGATCTAATTTGAGTTGTTGTTCATCAAGTTTAGATTTTTGTTGTTCATTTTCAGAACGCAATTGAGTTACTTCATCTTGCATTACATAGATAGAGCTAATTGGGCCAGCTTTGTAGCGCTCAGGAATAGCATCTTTTCTCTCACGACTGCCACCAAATTTATGAGTTACACCTGCATTAATCATATTATGATTGGATCCAAGAGTAACACCTATATTGAACATAGTATCCTCAGTTTTATAATGAGCAATACCAATTGCACCAGCCGTTTCACCACGATAATTACCAATACCAGCCATAATTTGTGTTGGCTCTAATGGATCATATTGGATTGGTTTCAATGCTGCCATAGCCGCCGCATGAGCACCAACACGTTGTGTTTCAACACCGACACGGTTAATAGCTTCTTGTAAACCAGCTTGAGTATTTTTCAATTGGCCAACATTTACTGCATCTGTATCAGCTGTACCAGGTGCTACACCATGAATTTGGTTACCTCCGTTATTCAAGCCATCTACAGTAAGGGATACAGGGCTAGCTGCCGTATTTGCAGGAGTGATAGTCATACCTGCACCGTTAACTGTTGTAGAGTTGCCTGCTGCATCTTTTACAGTTGTACCTGCAGGAGTAATCTTAGTAGATTCACCATTTTCATCACCTACAGTTACGCTATTAAGACCTTTCAAGTCTTTAGCCAAGCTGTATGTGAAAGTAGTTTTATCTTGTTTAACTTCAAGGTTATCACCAGCTTGGAATTTAACAGTATCACCACCTTGTACTTTTTCTACAGTACCGCCAGCCGCAGTTACATTCCATGCAGAAAGATCTTTAACTTGTTGTTTACCAGCATCTGTTAAGTTACTCAAATCTTGGTTTCCTGCATTATCGATTTTTGCTTTAGTTGCATCATCAATCTTAACAGTTACATCTTCACCATTAGCTACAGTTGTTAAACCGTTGTCGCCTTTAATGTTGAATTTCACATTGTCTGTGCTCAAGGACTTTTCATCAGTAGAACCAGTGTTACCACCTAAAGAAATCTTACGAGCGATAGCTGCTGTATTTGTATCGATTTGAGCTTTATTTGTTGCAATATCACCAGCATTTTTAGTGATGTTATCTTTATTTGCTGCTACTTGGTCATCAACTTGTTTCAATTGATCTTCAGTTGCTGCACGACCACTTACAGGTTGTGTTTGACCTGGAACCCAAGTTGTATTAGTTAAACCAGTTACTTGAGGAGTTTCTACACCATTTGTAGCCTTAACTTTTGGAGCTGTAATAGTGTCGTTAGCAGTTACAGTATCAAATGTTACATCTTTATTTGTAGCAATAGTGAAATCTTTGCCATTTTGTGTAATGGAGATGTTTTTACCATCAATAAACTTAACTGTGTTACCACCTTCAACTTTCTCAGCAGCGTTACCATTAGCTACTACATTCCATGCAGATAAATCTTTAACTTTTTGTTCACCAGCTGGAGTCAAGTTGTTCAAATCTCGAGTTGCCGCATTATCAATTTGATTTTTTGTAGCATCATCTAATTTAACAGTTACATCGTCGCCATTAGCTTCAGTAACGATACCATTTTGCCCTTTAATATTGAATTTCACATCGTCTGTGCTCAAGGATTTTTTAGTTGTATCACCATTATCGCTACCTAAATAGATTTTACGAGCGATAGCTGCTGTATTTGTATCGATTTGAGCTTTATTAGTAGCAATATCACCAGCATTTTTATTGATAGCGTCTTTGTTAGCAGCAATATTCCCTTTATTTGCTGCTACTTGATCATCAACTGCTTTCAATTGATCTTCAGTTGCTGCACGACCAGATACTGCTTGTGTTTGCCCTGGAACCCAAGTTGTATTAGTTAAGCCACTCACTTCTGGAGCTGTAATTTTTTGATTTACAGTAACGTTATCGAATGTTACGTCTTTCTTAGTCGCAATTGTGAACTCTTTACCATTCTGTGTAATAGAAACATTATCACCATCGATGAATTTAACTGTATCGCCACCTTGAACCTTTTCAGCAGTGCCATTATTAGCTACTACATTCCAAGCTGCTAAATCTTTAACTTGTTGTTTACCAGCCGGAGTCAAGTTGCTCAAATCTTTGTCTGCTGCATTATCGATTTTAGCTTTAGTAGCATCATCGATTTTAACAGTTACATCTTCACCAGTAGCAACAGTTGTAAGACCATTTTCACCTTTTACATTGAATTTCACATCGCCTGTGCTCAAGGATTTTTCGTCTGTAGAACCAGTGTTACCACCTAAGGAAATCTTACGAGCGATAGCTGTTGTATTTTTATCAATGTTGTCTTTATTTTTAGCAATATCAGCTTTGTTTGCTGCAATATCGCCAGTATTTTTTGTAATTTTATCTTTATTGTCAGCAATATCAGCAGTATTTTTAGTGATTTTATCTTTATTGTCTGCAATGTTAGCTTTATTTTCTGCTACTTGATCATCTACAGCTTTTAATTGGTCTTCAGTTGCTGCACGACCAGATACTGGTTGTGTTTGACCTGGTACCCAAATTGTATTAGTTAATCCAGTAACTTGAGGAGTTTCAACACCATTTGTAGCTTTTACTTTTGGAGCTGTAATAGTATCGTTAGCCGTTACAGTATTGAATGTTACATCCTTGCTAGTAGCAATTGTGAAGTCTCTACCAGATTGTGTAATTAAGATGTTGTCACCATTGATGAATTTAACAGTGTTACCACCTAGCACTTTTTCAGCAGTATTACCATTAGCTACAACATTCCATGCAGCTAAATCTTTAACTTGTTGCTCACCTGCTGGAGTCAAGTTGCTCAAATCTTTGTCTGCAGCATTATCAATTTTACCTTTAGTATCTGTGTCAAGCTTAACAGTTACATCTTCACCATTAGCAACAGTTGTAAGTCCATTTTCACCTTTGATATTAAATTTCACATTATCTGAGCTCAAAGACTTCTCAGTTGTAGTACCTGTATTACCACCTAAAGAGATTGTACGAGCAATAGCTGCTGTATTTTTATCAATATTCCCTTTATTTGTAGCAATATCATTTGTATTTTTAGTGATGTTATCTTTATTTGCGACTACTTGATCATCAACTTTTTTCAATTGATCTTCAGTTGCTGCACGACCAGATACTGGTTGTGTTTGACCTGGAACCCAATCTGTATTAGTCAAGCCAG
>JAGZGB010000224.1 GCA_018367495.1 Veillonella sp.
CGCTCACTACCATTAACTTCAACGCCTACGATACGGTCATTTTCAATCAATAAATCCGTTACCTTAGAACCAAAGCGGACTTCACCGCCCCATTCGATGATGCGCTCACGCATGGCTTTTACCATGGTACGCAATTTATCAGTACCTACATGAGGTTTATGTTTATATAAAATTTCTTCAGGCGCGCCAAACTCTACAAAGTATTTAGATATCTCATGCAAACGCGGATGGGTAATGCGAGTTGTCAACTTACCATCGGAAAAAGTTCCTGCACCGCCTTCCCCAAATTGTACGTTGGACTCAGGCTTAAATATGCCTTTTTTCCAAAATGCCTCTACGTCATGACTACGTGTATCTACATCTTGACCGCGTTCAAGCACGATTGGGCGATAGCCTTCACGAGCTAAGTAAAAGGCTGCCAGCATCCCCGCAGGGCCAAAGCCCATAACAACAGGACGATGTGCTAATGGTACAGACCCCAAAACGATAGGTTCTGGATCTTCTGCAGCAAATACAGATACATCCTTTTGTTTACCAAGCTTTTTCATGACTTGATCTTCATTATGAACCTCAATGAATAGGGTATATACAAAAACAATGTTTGGCTTCTTACGGGCATCTACGGCACGTCGAACAACATGAATCGTTTCGATAGCACCACGTAACGGGGGATATTTCTTTTCTACAATACTTTTGATATCCGACTTAACCGTAACAGCCACGCGGAGATTTATTATTCTAATCATATCTTTCCTATTAAACCCTCCCTTTTAGGTGAGCCTACTTCTTTAATCTTTGACCAAAATTCTTTACCACTTAATCTGTAAGAAAATAGTCATACATCTTTATTATACAACACTACTATAAAAGCTAATATATAAATCATAAAAAGGCCCTAATAGAGAAATATTCACTCTATTAGGGTCTTCGACGCAAGATTTTAAAGCCTCACAAAAAACTTATCATCCATTAAGTACTTTCTTTTGTATTTCTACTTTCACCCGTACCGTTGTGGTATTGCTATTAACTCCATTCGGTAATACTAAATTATAGTTACCCTGTACAGTTTCAGTAGCACCCGATACATCGATAGGTTCCGTTTGTATTTCTGTAACGGAATTAATCATTTCTTCACGACCTGTAACTGTTAATTGCGTTGGTGTAGCAGACGTGGATTTAACTTCATAACCTTCTGCTACTGTACCAACAGTCGGAACAGTAA
>JAGZGB010000225.1 GCA_018367495.1 Veillonella sp.
TGTTTAGCTAATTCTGTTTTACCAACGCCAGTAGGACCTACGAATAAGAAGCTACCGATTGGACGGTTGCCTTCGTCAAAGCCTGCACGGTTACGACGAATTGCTTTAGATACAGCTTCTACTGCTTTATCTTGACCAATTACATGAGCTTCTAAACGAGATTTCATGTCTTTCAAGCGCTCGATATCGGATGCACCCATTTGAGATACAGGGATACCTGTCATTCTTTCAACGGCTTCTGCTACATCGTTAACCTTAGCCACTACCTTTTGATTTTCTGTATGGTTATCAAGCTCTGCTTGTAACTTTTGAATACGCATTTTTTCATTAATCGCAGATTCATAGTCTTCTTTTTGAGCATATTCCTCTTGTTTTGCTTTAGCATCAGCAATATCTGCTTCCAATGTTTTAATATCTGTTACAGGATGTTGAGATGCCAAGTGAGCTGCTGTTACATCGATTAAATCAATGGCTTTATCAGGCAAGCTACGTTGTGGAATATACTGTACGGAATAATCTACAGCTGCTTTCAACACCGCATCTGGCAATTCAATATTATGATGCGCTTCGTACAATGGACGAATGCCTTGTAAGATTTTGAAAGTATCCTCTGCAGATGGCGCGTTTACCTTTACCTCATTAAAACGACGAGCGAGAGCCGCGTTTTTCATGATTGTATTACGGTATTCATCTTGTGTTGTAGCACCAATTACAGTCATTTCACCACGAGACAAGGCAGGTTTTAAGATATCTGCCAAGCCTTTGGAGCCTTGACCATCACCGGTAGAACCAGCACCCAAAATTTGGTGGATTTCGTCGAAGAACAAAATAATATTGCCAGCGGCTTTTACCTCTTTAATAAGGTTTTGAATATTTTCTTCGAAAGAACCACGGTATTGAGTACCAGCTTCCAATCCGGAAATATCGATGGAAATGATCTCTTTATTTTTAATAGCTGCTGGAACATCACCATTTACAATAGCTTGTGCCAAGCCTTCTACTACTGCAGTTTTACCAACACCAGCATCACCTACAAGTACAGGATTATTTTTAGTACGACGTGCTAAGATTTCTGCTGTTTCTTGGATTTCTTTGTTACGACCAATGACAGGATCAAGTTTACCATCACGAGCTTGTTGAGTTAAGTTTGTCCCCAAACGAGCAAGGATTCCATCTTGTTTAATTTTACCTTGTTGCGCAGCTTGAGCAGCTTGCATTTCT
>JAGZGB010000226.1 GCA_018367495.1 Veillonella sp.
CGATACCAGCGCCAGCGCGAACATAGACTTTACCGCCTTTATTCATAGCCATACGGATGCCGATACATACGTCCATGTTACCGGAGAAATCGATATAACCTACAGCGCCGCCGTATACACCGCGCGGGCTTTTTTCTAGTTCGTGTAAGATTTCGATAGCACGAATTTTAGGAGCCCCGGACAATGTACCAGCTGGCAATGTAGCACCGATAGCATCGAGGGCATCTTTACCGTCTTGAATGTCACCGCTTACAGTAGATGTAATGTGAATAACATGGGAGAAACGTTGTAACATGTGTAACGCCTCTACTTGTACGGAACCGAATTTAGAAATTTTACCTAAATCGTTACGGCCAAGATCAACGAGCATGTTATGTTCAGCCAACTCTTTCTCATCGTTAATGAGTTTTTCTTCAATAGCGAGGTCCTCTGCTTCGTTTTTACCGCGGCGCATAGTACCTGCAATTGGGAAGGTATACATTTTGCCGTCCGTCAATTTTACCAATGTTTCTGGAGAAGCACCTGTAAGCTCTACATCTCCACCAGATAGGTAGAACATGTATGGAGATGGGTTCAATGTACGCAATACACGGTACGCATTTAACAAGCTACCATCAAACTCAGCTTCACGGCGGTTAGATACAACACATTGGAAGATATCCCCTTCCTTAATATAATGCTGTGTCTTTTTAACAACTGCTTCAAACTCGTCCTTTGTAAACTCAGAGGTAAACTCTGTTTTAAGGATGCCTTTTGGAACATCTGCCTCTTTGCCGTTTACTACGAGATCAGCTAATGCTTTTAATTCGAGCTCAGCCTTGTTGTAGTTACGTTCTAAATCATTTGTACTAATGTTAGCAATCAAGTAGATTTTATTTTTGTAATGGTCGAATGCGATAACCTTATCAAAGAGCATAAGGTCTACATCGTTGACCATTGCAGAGTCATCATCTGGTGTTGGGAAATCAAGGGTTGGCTCGATATAGCGGATATATTCACAAGCGAAGTACCCTACAAAGCCACCTGTGAATGTTGGTAGTTCTTCTAAGCGAGGGCTTTTGTATTGGCTCAAAATATTGCGAATTTCTGCAGCTGGGTCAGAGCATTCAAAGGTACGTGTTGTACCGTCTTTGATAGTCATTTTATGGTTTTTGCAGAAGAGCTCAATCTTAGGATCATAGCCCAAGAAGGAGTAACGGCCCCAATGATTACTATTA
>JAGZGB010000227.1 GCA_018367495.1 Veillonella sp.
ATACGTTTACTTTTTTTGTAGCACCGTCTACAACCGCCCGTACTCTTTGAATGTTCGGTTTCCAAGTTTTTCTTGTGCGAATGTGAGAATGACTCACGTTCATACCACTAGATGTGGATTTACCACATACTTCGCAAAGGTTTGCCATAGTTTCCACCTCCAAGCTTAATCTATAACATAACAAAAGTATATTATCATAAAGAATAGCTTAAAGCAAGTATTTTTGTCGTACATATTGCTCTTTTTATGAAATATACTACAATATAAGGTATACTATATATCATATTCTAAGATATAAATGGACTTTTACACAAGGATATACAAAAATTGGATATATCTCATGTGTTTATCGTATATTTAAAGGAGTTCTTATGGATGAACGATTGACGACTATAAAGGGAATTGGTCCTGGTCGTGAGAAACAATTGCATAAATTGGGAATTACCAATGTTACATCCTTATTGACTTACTTTCCCAGAACCTATGAAGACCGGCGTACGATTTATAGAATTGGTGATTTAAAATCAGGTATGACAGGTGGTATCGTAGGTACTGTTATTGCTGTACAAGAGAAACGCCCTCGCCCTCGATTGTCTATTTTAGAGGTAGTCATTGCAGATGGCACAGGTCCTTTGAAGATTGTTTTGTTTAATCAAGGGTATAAAAAAAACTTTTACAAAAAAGGACAACGTATATATGCATATGGTAAGGCTGAGTTTCAATATGGTTCCATGCAAATGAATACACCGCAAATGGAAAACTTAGGAGACGGTGGTGAACCAGATCGAGGTATCGTTCCTATTTACGCGCTTGCTGATGGGGTATCTCAGTTTGTGGTTCGTTCAACTGTACGTAATTGGTTCGCAGCTAACCATGAATTACCAGAGATTTTACCTGTGGAGGTTCGTGATGATCATCATTATATGAGTCGCTATGATGCTTTTAAGATGATGCATTTCCCAGACTCCTCAGAGCTCTATGAAAAGGCTCGTTATCAATTGGCCTATGAAGAGTTGTTCGTCATGCAAGCTGGTTTAGCTTTGTTGCGAAATAAAGAACAATGCCATAGAGGGCCTAAAATGGGACCAAATGGGGAACTAATGGCTCAGTGTATAGAGAATTTACCGTTTTCCTTAACAGGTGATCAACAACGAGCATTAGAGGATATTCGTATCGATATGGAAGACGAACGACCTATGCAAAGGTTGTTGCAAGG
>JAGZGB010000228.1 GCA_018367495.1 Veillonella sp.
TTCCATGTTCATGTTCACAAGCAAAAAAGAATATGGCGACGACGGTATGCTAGTATTCTCTGACTGCGGCGTATTGCCTAATCCAACTAGCGAACAATTGGCTGATATTGCAGAATCCACTGTAGAAAAAGCTCGCAAAGTTGTTGGTATGGCTGACCCTCGCGTATCCATGTTGTCCTTCTCCACAAAAGGTTCCGCTTCCACTCCAGAAGTAGATAAAGTGGTTGAAGCTGTTAACATCTTGAAAGAACGCAACGTTGATTTCAAATTTGACGGCGAATTACAATTGGACGCTTCCATCGTTCCTTCCGTAGCAGAAAAGAAAGCTCCTGGCTCCAACGTAGCTGGTAAAGCTAACATCTTGATCTTCCCTGATCTTCAAGCTGCTAACATTGGTTACAAATTGGTACAACGCTTCTCCGGCGCTGATGCTCTTGGCCCATTGATTCAAGGCTTGGCTAAACCAGTTCATGACCTTTCTCGTGGCTGCTCTGCTCAAGACGTTGTAGACGTTGCTGCTATCGCTGCTGTTGAAAGCATTTAATAGCTGCCTAAACAATTATATATACACATATGTTATATATGTTTTGATATGCTGAAAGCTGGCTCTATAAGGCCAGCTTTTTGTATGTTCAACATATATCCATATATTTTTATATTCATCACGCTATGTTATTTCTTACAGCGTTACCATTATTGTCATGTTACTTTCAAATTCGTAGCCACTGCGACAGACAGAATCCATGGTTGGCCGTATAGTATAACTATAAGAAAATAGATCGGCGTAAACCATTGGAGGTGTATCTTATGAGTTTTGGGACTATTAATAAATCCATGACCGTAGCTGATGCGGTTAAAGTAAATCCAGAGTTAATGGATGTATTAGCAAAAGATGGAATTGATTTTTGCTGTGGTGGTGGACATCCTTTAGCGGAGGCTATTGCAGAAAAAGGTAAAGATGTGGATGCATACATTGCTATGCTAAATGATGTACAAGTTGCTCAGAAATCTTCTCGTGCAGAGGTGCTTAGCTATTCTAAAGACCAATTGATTGATTACATTGTTCATACCTATCATAGAGAACAATTAAATATGATTGATGAAATTGACCAAGGGTTGGCAAAACTGCTAAATGTACATTATGACCATCATGGTGAGGAATTGACAAAGATTTATCAAACCTTTTTGCAACTCAAATCCGCTCTT
>JAGZGB010000229.1 GCA_018367495.1 Veillonella sp.
AGAAAATTGTATTAATCGCTTTTGGCACATTCTTTTCAGGGTCTTCCGCTTCACCAGCGGCTACACCGATTAGCTCAGTACCTTGGAAGGAGAATCCTGCTACCATAAAGATAGCGAGAATAGATTCCCAGCCACCTACAAATGGAGCCTCTCCTACAGTCCAGTTTGCAAATCCTGGAGATGTACCACCGATACCAAAGATAAGCATGAAGCCACAGAATAGAAATACGAATACTGTAATAACTTTGATGCTAGAGAACACATATTCGCTTTCACCAAAGGAACGAGTAGATAAATAGTTCAAGCCGAATAAAATGAACAAGAACAGAGCAGACCATACGATGGCAGGTACATCAGGGAACCAATATTTCATGATGAGCGCCCCTGCTAATACTTCAGCAGCCAAGGTAATAGCCCAGTTAAACCAGTAATTCCAACCTAAGGCAAAACCAAAGGCAGGATCTACATAGCGTTTTGCATAAGTCCCGAAGGAACCAGGAATTGGCAAGTATGTAGCCATTTCCCCAAGAGATGTCATGAGGAAATAAACCATGATACCAATGAGGCCGTAAGCTACAAGAGCACCACCAGGGCCAGCTGTACTTACCACTTCACCACCAGCAACGAATAAACCTGTACCGATAGCACCACCTAAAGCAATCATATTCATATGACGAGCTTTTAGGGACCGTTTTAGGTGTTGATCTTTGTTAGACGTAAACTCTACGTTACTATTATGATTTTCAGACATGGGTCACCTCTTACAAATCTAGATTACGCACGTATTTCGCGTTATCTTCAATAAATTTACGACGAGGCTCTACCTTATCACCCATGAGAACCGTAAAGATTTTGTCAGCTTCGATAGAATCTTCTAAGCTAACTTGTAAAATCGTACGATTATCAGGGTTCATTGTAGTTTCCCATAATTGTTCAGGGCTCATTTCACCTAAACCTTTGTAACGTTGGATTGTAGTACCATCACGGCCTACTTCATCAAGTTTAGCAGTCAACTCTGCATCAGAGTATACATACCAGTGAGATTTACCTTTCTTGATTTGATACAAAGGTGGTTGAGCAATATAGATATGGCCTTCCTCTACCAATGGTTTCATATAGCGGTAGAAGAATGTTAATAACAATGTACGGATATGAGCGCCGTCAACGTCCGCATCTGTCATGATGATAATCTTATTGTAACGG
>JAGZGB010000230.1 GCA_018367495.1 Veillonella sp.
CAACGTTTTTGCTAAACAATATGCTGAAGTTAACGTAGAACAATTGAACCGTTTTGAAGACGGTGCAACAGTTGATCCAGTAGCTCTTATTGAAGCTGGCATTTTGAAAAATGTACGCGATGGCATTCGTATTTTAGGTAACGGTACATTGGAAACTAAGAACTTGACAGTTATCGCTAACGGCTTCACTAAATCTGCTGAAGAAAAAATTACAGCAGCAGGCGGAAAAGTTGAGGTGATCTAGGGTGCTAGATAGCCTCTCGAACATCTTTAAGATTACCGAACTACGTAATAAGATTCTTTACACATTAATGATGTTTGCCATCTTTAGAGCGGGCATTCATATTCCTGTTCCAGGTGTAGATGCATCTGCTATCGAATCATTGTTTACATCCGGTAACCTATTCGGTCTATTAGACTTGTTTGCTGGTGGTGCGCTAAGTAAGTTCTCTATCTTTGCAATGAGTATTACACCTTACATCAATGCTTCCATCATCATGCAACTGCTTCAGTCTGTAGTTCCTCAGTTTGAAGCATGGAGTAAAGATGGTGAAGACGGGCGTAAGAAAATAGCGAAGGTAACTCGTTATGGCACCGTAGCCCTCGGCTTTATACAAGCCGCAGGCATGGCATTTGCTCTTAGAGCAAACAACGCTTTGGTAAATAATGATTTCCTTAGTGTATTCGTTGTGGCCATCATCCTAACAGCAGGCACATGCTTGTTGATGTGGATTGGTGAACAAATCACAGCATATGGTATAGGTAATGGTATTTCCTTAATCATCTTTGCTGGTATCGTAGCTCGATTACCAGATGGTTTAGAAACTATTTATCAATATATCCAAAATGGAACAATCAATATGTTCCAAGCATTCTTATTTGCTGTAATTGCACTTGCGATGATTGCTGTCGTAGTTGCAGTTACACAAGGCCAACGTCGTATTCCGATTCAATATGCTAAACGTGTAGTAGGTCGTAAAATGTACGGTGGTCACTCTACATTCTTGCCGTTGAAAGTTAATCAGGCAGGTGTAATCCCAATTATCTTTGCGTCATCTGTGTTGATGTTCCCTGTGACAATTGCGCAATTTATTGACAATGAATATGTTCATAAAGCTGCGGATCTATTTACATGGGGTACGCCGTTACAAACGGCATTGTATGCATTATTGATTTTCATCTTTACATATTTCTATACTGC
>JAGZGB010000231.1 GCA_018367495.1 Veillonella sp.
AATTGCATGGTACAACATGTGGAATTCATAGTTTTCGTACGCTTCAGTAACCTTTTGACGTACTTCTTCTAAGCGCAACAATGCCCATTTATCGAATTCAGACATATCTGCGTAAGCCACTTTGTCAGTGTTTGGATTGAAGTCATCCAAGTTACCAAGCAAGAAGCGGAATGTGTTACGGATTTTACGATATACTTCGGATAATTGTTTTACGATGTCTTTGGACAAACGTACGTCGGCTTGGTAATCCGCAGAAGATACCCACAAACGCATAACGTCAGCGCCGTATACGTCGATAATGTCGCTTGGTGCCACTGTATTACCTACAGATTTAGACATTTTACGACCTTCGCCGTCCACAACAAAGCCGTGAGTTAATACGGAGTTATAAGGTGCTTTACCAGTTGTTGCTACTGCAGTTAACAAGGAAGAGTTGAACCAACCACGATGTTGGTCAGAACCTTCAAGGTACATAGCACATGGTACATCTAAGCCATTAACTTCGAGTACGCCAGACCAAGAGGAACCAGAGTCGAACCATACGTCCATGATGTCTGTTTCTTTTTTGAATTCATCATGACCGCAATGAGGACATTTGAAACCTTCTGGTAACAATTCTTTTGCACTGTGAGCCCACCAAGCATCGGAGCCTTCTACAGCTACTTTTTCTTGTAATGCTTTGATAGTATCATCGTTGATGATGTGCTCGCCACAGCTTTCACAATAGTAAATAGGAATTGGCACACCCCAAATACGTTGACGGGAAATTACCCAGTCACCACGGTCGCGAACCATGTTGAAGATGCGGTCATGGCCCCATTTAGGAATCCATTGTACTTGATTATCGATTGCATCAAGTGCTTGTTGACGATACCCATCTACAGAGGAGAACCATTGTTCTGTAGCACGGTAGATAACAGGGTTTTTACAACGCCAGCAGTGAGCGTATTGGTGACGCAAGCTAGATTTGTGAAGTAATGCATTGTTATGCGCCAAGATTTTGATTACAGGCACCTCTGCATCGTGAATTTCTACGCCAGCCAATGGGAATTCAGTATCGCCATAACGGTTGTCGTCTACTTGTTTAGTGTAGTTACCAGTTTCGTTAACAAGGGATACGATAGGAAGTTCAGTTTTACCTTCCTTGTTATAACGCATAACGATGTTAAAGTCGTCTTCACCGTGTGCAGGAGC
>JAGZGB010000232.1 GCA_018367495.1 Veillonella sp.
TGACCGAGGAGGAATTGCGATTTCTCATGTCTGTAACTGATGAAGAACAGTTGCAGTTGATATATAAAAAGGCCTACGAAGTGAAGGCAAAATATGTAAAGCCTGTAGCATACTATCGCGGCCTCATTGAGTTCTCGAACCGATGCATTAAGAATTGTAATTACTGTGGCATCCGTCGTGAAAACGATAAGACGGAACGCTTTGATATGAATCGCGAAGATATCATCAAGATGGCACAGTGGGCATACGATCATGAATATGGTTCCATTACACTCCAATCTGGTGAACGCTGTGATGATGCCTTTGTGGACTATGTTGTGGATTTAATTCGCGACATTAAAGCCATTGGCGATGGTTCTCTAGGCATTACAATGTGCGTAGGGGAACAAAGCGAAGAGGTGTACCGCCGCATGCGTGAAGCTGGTGCGAGTCGTTATTTATTACGCATTGAAACAACCAATACAGATTTATACCATAAGATTCATCCTCGTGATGAATTGCACTCCTTTGAGACGCGCGTAGAATGCTTACGTCGTTTGCGCCGCGTAGGCTTCCAAGTAGGTACAGGCGTTATGATTGGCCTACCTGGTCAAACAGAAGAAGATCTTGTGAATGATATCTTGTTCTATCGCGATATGGATATCGACATGATCGGCATGGGCCCTTATGTGGTGCATCATGATACGCCTTTAGGCCAAGAAGCGTTAGCGATGGGCATTGATGATGAAGTAGGTAAATTGCGCCGCGTTCAACTAGGGCTCAAGATGATTGCCTTAACACGTTTATTTTTGAAAGACGTAAACATTGCGGCAACTACTGCCTTACAAGCACTAGATAAACTAGGCCGTGAAAAAGGTTTAGCCGCAGGTGCAAATATCCTAATGCCTATTATTACCATTCCTGAACACCGTGCGAAATATTTGCTATACGATAATAAACCTTGCGTGGACGACAATGCAGAACAATGTAAAGACTGCTTGACGCGCCGCGTAATGTCTATCGGTGATACGGTGGGTTGGAAACAAAATGGGGACTCTAAACACTACGGCAAACGGACGGGAGAATTTTAGTATTCTATGTTCGAACTAAATTATTTAGTTGACTATATCTTTGTCCTTAGTATTGCCTATATATAGATGGGGCCCCGTTACATAACGACAACTTAATTAAAAAAGACGGTCTATACTTGCTT
>JAGZGB010000233.1 GCA_018367495.1 Veillonella sp.
TTCCGCGGTGCTGTTAATTCTGCGCCAAAATTTGGTGACCGCAAATCTTATCAAATGGATCCAGCCAATCGCTTGGAAGCTTTCAGAGAAATTGAACTCGATATCGCTGAAGGTGCAGATATTATCATGATTAAACCGGCATTGTCCTACTTGGACATCGTTCGTGAAACGCGTGACCGCTATGAATTGCCGGTTGCAGTATACAATGTATCTGGCGAGTATGCGATGGTTAAATCTGCCGCAGCGGCTGGTCTTATCGATGAAGAACGCCTCGTTATGGAAACAATGCTTTCCATGAAGCGCGCTGGTGCTAAAATCATCATTACGTACCATGCCTTAGATATTGCTAAATGGTTACAACAATAAGGAGGAACTATGTTCCAACTCGGTAAATCTGAAAAGGCCTTTAACGAGGCTAAACGTTATATGCCTGGCGGCGTAAATAGTCCTGTTCGTTCCTACCGTAGTGTAGGATCTAACCCTCCGTTTATTAGCAGTGCCAGCGGCAGCCGTATTTATGACATCGATAATAACGAATACATCGACTATGTATTGAGCTGGGGCCCTATGATCTTGGGCCATGCGAACCCAGAGGTTATTGCGAGCCTACAAGAGGCTATTCCTCGCGGTACTAGCTATGGTGCGCCTACATTACTAGAAACAGAATTGGCTAAAAAGATACAAGCCTTCATGCCATCCATGGAGGTTATCCGCCTCGTAAACTCTGGCACAGAGGCTACCATGAGTGCCTTGCGCGTTGCTCGTGGCTATACTGGTCGTGATCGTATCGTAAAATTTGTAGGCTGTTACCATGGTCATAGCGATGCTCTATTGGTGAAAGCCGGATCTGGCCTTGCTACCTTTGGCGTACCGGATAGCCCTGGTGTTCCCCAAGGCGTAGCTGAAAATACCATAACATTGCCGTACAATGATTCTGAAGCGGTTCGTAAATTATTCGACGATATGGGCGATACCATTGCGGCTATCATAGTTGAACCTGTAGCTGGTAACATGGGCTGCGTACCTCCAGTACCAGGTTTCCTCGAAACCTTGCGAGAAGTAACTAAGGCTCACGGTGCAATACTGATCTTTGACGAAGTTATGTGTGGCTTCCGCGCTAGCAGCGGTGGTGCTCAAAAACGCTACAATATTAAACCGGACCTTACATGCCTTGGTAAAATCGTTGG
>JAGZGB010000234.1 GCA_018367495.1 Veillonella sp.
CTTAGATCTGCATCCTCTTTTTTTTCTTAGTAACGAATTAGTTCGCATTCCCTCCCCTACCCAATATCTATTAAATGATATCGTTTACAACAAAATTATATATTTTGTTCACTATATGAGGCGGAGATAAAGATACATATAACACCTTTCCCTAAGGACGACTTAGCTCGCTATTTTCTTTTTCCCTTACTACCTATTAAATGATATCGTTTACAACAAAAGTTAAACGATTATATATTTTTGTACATAATTATATTAAATAAAACAGGAATACTTTTTTCGAGCCGACTTAGCTTGCTTTGGAGGCGAAAAGAAAGTATTCCTGTTTGCATACGTATTATACGTGGTCAATAATATATAATGTTGTATCGATATCATTTAAAGGCATAATATGTACGCCTGCTGCCATTTTCTTGATTTGTTCAAGTGTTTCGATTGCGATTTCTGTACCCGCTTCTTTACCACCTTTTTCCATGCGGTCCAAGATTTCTTGAGTAAGATTGATTCCAGGCACTTTTTCATGGAGGTATGTAGCCATTTTAAAGCTTTTAAGTGGAATCAAACCTAGCATGATAGGTACATCGAATTCAGACATCTTGTCAATGTAGTGTTTTGCCTGTTCTAAATCGTAAATTGGTTGTGTTTGTACAAAGTGAGCGCCATTTTGAATTTTAGCAGCTAATTTTTGGCGTTCAATCTCTAAATCTGGAGCACCAGGATTACCAGTGGCACCGATGTAGAAGTTTGTAGGTGCGTCTAGGTCATTACCTGCAAGGTCTTTGCCTGCATTTAATGTCTTAGCGATGTTGAGTAGTCCCATACAGTCGACTTCAAATACGGATTGTGCAAATGGATGGTCCCCATTATCTGGTTTATCACCAGTGAGAGTTAAAATATTATGCACGCCCAACGCTGCTGCACCGAGTAATTCAGATTGCAATCCGATAATATTACGGTCGCGGCATGTAAGGTGGAAAATAGTTTCAATTTCTTTGTTATGTTGTAACAAATAAGAAAGAGAAATTGGGCTCATGCGCATTTTGGACATAGGGCTATCAGCGATGTTGATAGCATCCACCTTCCCTTTCAAACGGGCTGCTTGTTCGAAGGTCTTTTCTGCAGAACTGCTTTTAGGAGGATCCAATTCAACAGTAATGGTGAACTGCCCTTGTTGATGTTTTTCTC
>JAGZGB010000040.1 GCA_018367495.1 Veillonella sp.
TTTATCTATTAACGGGTATGTAGCACTAACTGGCTGTACGCCAAAGGTGCTTACTGCAGTAGCCATCGCGGCACATAAAACAGCAGATGTTATTAGTTTTTTCATATTCTCTCCTATTACAAAAATTTATAATATACTCCACACATATAATGATATATTTTCTTATTTATATCAAAAATAGGTACCCTGTTCTGTAGCTCTAGCTACTTCATAAAACTTTTATCTTTCCTTTTGTGAAAGCATAGTCATCAGACAATAATATCTCTACGGCTTATGAGTTTGATATATAAAAAAACATCCTACTGAGCGCTATATCATAATAGAGTTCAATAGGATGTTGTATCATTATTTAATTAATGGGGGCATAATAATATCTTGTTCAAGTTGTCTTCGTCGTTTTGCAGCATAGTCCACCACTTTAATTTGAACTACGCCCACAGAGTTTACCATAGCCTCCGTAAAAGCAAATTCACGCCCTGTTTGGTGTTTCATCAAGACTTGTAGCCCATGAGATTTTTCATCAATAGCCTCTAAATAGGTAGCCTCTCCACGACCCATCACACTAGAGTAAACCGAGCTATATTTACATGGTATATCTCCACCTGAAACGAGGGCTTCATCACTACCATCAATTTCAATAAATACATGTGGACTCGCTTGAATCAAACTAAACTTTTTCCCCTCATAATGGCCATGTACATAGATATAAAGTACCTCATCTATAAATTCATATCCAAAATGTAAGGGCACCACGTAAGGGTAATCATCGTCCATCAGACCTAGGTGAATGATACGAGTGCTACTTAAAATAGCTTTAATTTCATCTATATTGGTAACCATACGATCTTGTCGTCTCATAATAGTCTCCACAGTTTTACGTAAAAAATAATCTATGTATCATTATAGCAAATTTTCAATATCATATATGAAAAAGTATTATTTTGAAGGTAGAAACAACTACTCTTTATTTATAAATAATACTATTTTCAATATATGTCTACTCTATAAATACATTTGACTTTTTACAATAGATACTGTATTATAAGAAAATAGTTTTATAGATTCTATAGATTATAAAAGCTATGGTCATCCATGGCTTTTTATATTTGTAGATGGTTTGTAGAAAAGAGGTCTTTATCATGTCTGATACGCATCAGTTAAAACGGGGCCTTAAGAACCGACATGTACAGTTGCTCGCCATCGGCGGTGCCATCGGTACAGGCTTGTTCTTAGGTTCCGGCCGTGCCATTCACTTGGCAGGTCCATCCATTATTTTCGCCTACCTTATTACAGGTATTATTTGCTTCTTTATCATGAGGGCATTAGGCGAATTATTATTATCTAACTTGGACCATCACTCTTTTATTGATTTTGTAGAAGATTATTTAGGGGATCGAGCAGCCTTTATCACAGGATGGACATACTGGTTCTGTTGGCTTTCACTAGCCATGGCCGATTTAACCGCCGTAGGACTCTATATGCAATTTTGGATACCGTGGCTACCACAATGGATACCTGCCCTTGTCGTCTTGGTTGCATTACTATTAATGAACTTAACAGCCGTAAAATACTTTGGTGAAATGGAGTTCTGGTTTGCTTTAATTAAGGTAATCGCCATCATTTCCCTCATTATCATCGGTCTTATCATGATCTTCACAGGCTTCACTACAGATGCTGGCGTTGCCGCCTTTAGTAATATGTGGAATTATGGGGGCTGGTTCCCGAACGGAACGATGGGCTTTATCTTATCATTCCAAATGGTTGTTTTCGCCTTTACAGGCATTGAGTTAGTAGGTTTAACAGCTGGTGAAACAGAGAATCCTGAGAAAGTTATCCCAATGGCGATTAACAACATCCCGTTACGCATTATTTTGTTCTATGTGGGCTCTTTGGCTATCATCATGAGTATTTACCCTTGGACAGCCGTCAATCCATCTGCTAGCCCATTTGTAGCTGTATTTACAGCAGTTGGTATTGCAGCCGCTGCAGGCATCGTAAACTTTGTAGTTCTTACATCTGCTGCATCTGCAACAAACTCTGGTATCTTTAGTACAGGCCGTATGATTTACGCCCTTGCTAAACGCGGTCATGCGCCAAGCTCTATGCGCCGCTTAACACACAGCAGTGTACCATACCAAGCAACCATTTTCTCCGCTGCAGTACTATTAATTACAGTTGTACTCAACTATGTAATGCCAGAAGCAGTGTTCGTTATGATTACATCTATCTCTACATTCTGCTTCATTTTTATTTGGGCAATGATGATTATTTGTCACCTTAAATATCGCAAAAAAAATCCTGAATTAGCGGCACAATCAAAATTCAAAATGCCTCTATTCCCAGTGATGAATTACATCATCCTCGCATTCTTTGTTTTCATTCTAGGTATTCTCGCCTTAAACGAAGACACTCGAATTGCCCTCTTGTTTACACCAATTTGGTTCGTTATTCTCTGGGCCTTCTACTCCATGCTTAATACAGATGATGAAGACGCTCTCAGTGAGGAACTTATCGAGATGGCTGGTGTAAAAGAAATTTACAAAAAATCTAAAAAAGAAGATTCTGACGATTACATAATCTAACAAAAAGGCCCGTGCTATGCACGGGCTTTTCGTTTACTTCATAGTAGGGAAGTTTTGTTGTTCATATTGTTGTTGATAAGCTGATAGATTTCTTGTATCTTCACCATAGTTAAAGATTGTCTTAGTACGATATCCGCCTTGGGTAATGATAAGATCAATGGAGGATGGTACCTCTTGACCATTTTGTTGTAAATGATTTACTAATTCTTGTAGCGCTTCAACTTGTCGCAACGAACCAGTCATATATTTACCTTTGGATAGGCCTGTATTTCTAATGACTTGGCCATTATATACTTGACCATTTTTATCTGTGTAATAGAAACGTACAGCTGATTTATCTCCTGTAGGTACAGCTTTAATATAGATGGTTTTCCAATTTTTCTTAACCATCACTCTTGTAGCATCTGCTAACTTATTAGATAAACGTTGTGTCTCTTTATTAGTAGATTTGGATACACCATTAATTTGTTGAATTTCATCATTCATTGGCATTTCAATAGGTGACACCGTAGAATCTTGTTGTACCTTCTTCGCATCTGCAGGCTGAATCGCCAACACACCAACGGCCGCCATTACAGCTAACGTTGTAAGAGCAAATTTCTTCATTATTTCTCTCCTCATAAAGATCTCCAAAACAATTTACATTTTACACAATATATTAGTTACTAAAGTCAGTATCTACAATAGCAAATTGTGTATATTCAGGGCAGCGTTTTTGCATTTCCGCTTTAATTTTTTCTAAAGTACCATGTGGATCTTCTTCATCAAAATCAAAGATAATATCATAGTAGATAACTTTCTTTTCTTCTTGTACATAGAAGGCATGTATTTGTACTACATGTGTATATAAACTAACAACTTGATCGAGAGCTTGTCTTACTTCAAGTACTTCTACGCTAGGTTGGTTCTCTGCATATACGCCAACGGTCATGGCAATACCAAATTTTTTATAAAGATGAACAGCGATGCCTTTTGTCAAAGGATGAATATCCGCCATAGTCATCGTATCTGGCACAGTAATATGAACGGAGCCAATTGTTTCACCAGGACCGTAGCTATTCAAAACCAAGTCATATACACCACCTACATTTGGATGTTGTGCAATGGTTTCTTTAATATCTCGGATTAAGTTATCATCTGCACGAACACCAAGCAAGTGATTATACATTTCTTTTAAAATGTCATAAGCAGCTTTCAAAATCAAAACAGAGATTGCAGCCCCTACGTATCCTTGAATGTCAAAATTAAAGAAGAATACTAAACCTGCAGATACTAATGTGGCAAAAGTAATCACCGCATCAAAGAGGGCATCTATACCAGATGCTACAAGAGCATCGGATTTATATTTTTCACCTTGCGCCTTAATATAACGGCCCATCACAACTTTCACCACAATAGCGACAGCGATAATGGCCAAGCTTGGAACATCAAAGGTAGATACCTCAGGGTGAAGAATTTTTTCAATAGATTCCTTGAGGGATCCAATGCCTGCACCAAGGATGATGAAAGCAATGGCCATGGTAGTCATATATTCGATACGACCATGACCAAATGGATGCTCCTTATCGGCACCCTTAGCTGCTAATTTTGTACCAACAATAGTTAACACAGAGGACAAAACGTCTGTTAAGTTGTTTACCGCATCAAGGATGATGGCGATAGAGTTAGATGCAAGGCCTACAATCATTTTAAAAATAACGAGAACGACGTTACCTATAATACCTTTTATACTAGCAAGCGTAATCCCCCGATTACGTGCTGCACCATTTTCTTGCAAAATCATATTGAACTACACCTCTTACATTCAATTCACTAAGCTATAAATCGAAGCCTATCGATTTATTTACATTTCTATTATAGCTTATCGATTATCATTTGTCATTATATTTTTTGAAAATTTTCTATAAAATCATTGATTTTACTAAGTTATCAATAATTCTCATTTCTCAATTAGAACATTTGATGTATTGTGACTTCACAATCTATAGTGTAGATCTATTGTTAATAAACTACTATCTAAATATTAATATGTACTATATATTACGCACTTCTTAATACTTACCTAGTGATAAGTATCAAAGTAATTAGAGGTAATTATGCGGTAACCGTAATACGCTCGCCTGTGCGCATGTGTGTAAATACAACCTTTTGAGCACGCAATTGGAACGGCTGCCCCGTTGGTTGTGCGCCATATAAGGTATCCCCTACGAGAGGGTGACCTATATGACTGAAAGCCACACGAATTTGATGTGTTTTTCCTGTGTACAAACGGACTAAAACCTCTGTATATCCACATTCTTGGGAGTTATACACAGATTTGTCCACATTTTGACCACTTTTATCCACATCTAATAGTTCTATATCCACATTTTTTGATGCTATATCCACAGAATTTTTGGACTTATTCACAGAGTTATCCACAGGCTGTGATTGATGTCTACATAGGACGGAATAATCTGTCCGAGTCTCTTTTCCTTTAGGATTGACTTCGTAATGAATCCCATCAGCACTGCGTTGCATAGATAATACCAAGGAATCCTCATTAGCTTCTACGATGCCTTCCACAGTGGCCATATACCACTTTTCAAAGGTATTATCATCCATTTGCTGTTGATAAAGACTTTGGGCTAAGCCACTTTTAGCAATCACAATACAGCCCGTTGTATCTCTATCTAAGCGATTCAAGAAACGTACCTTACGCTTGATACCATGTTCTTTGAAATAATAAGCCACACCATTAGCAAGAGAGACTTGGCCTTTAGAGTTTACGGTCACACCAGCTGGTTTATCCACAATGAGGAGATCCTCATCTTCATATAAGATATGTAAGTCCATTTCAATTGGTTCGTAATCGATTTTTTCCTTCGCCATAGCAATCCAAATCTCGTCACCTTCGGAGATAACATCCTTTGGCGTTGCCTTATGTCCGTTGATGTGGATTAGCTTTTCCTCAAATAACTTTACTAAGGATTTACGAGGATATTTAGTGTCTAGTACTTCACCTAGGGAGATAACTACAGTATCTTGAATTTCCATAGCATCTTGTTGCTTCTTCGATGACTGTAATGCAGCAAGCTTGCTAGCATTCACCGTATCTAAATTCGCAGCAGTTACGGTCCACAAAATATCGTCGAGACGATGTGTTTTTCTCGCCATTAGTCTCTCCTTTCTACGAGTTCATTGTCTCGTGGCATATAGTTCAGTAGCGAGCTCGGTTGAACAGCCCGCCCACGTATATTCGTTTGCTCAAAGGTAATAGTCAGCTCTTGCTTAGGGCGTGTTATGGCCACATAGAACAAGCGTTTTTCTTCGTCTTCACGACCTTCTGCAATGGCAAAGGGACTTGGGAAAGTACCTTCGTTAAGACCTGCTAAGAATACATGGTCAAACTCGCTCCCCTTTGCTTGGTGAACGGTAATGATAGGAATGCGATCTTCATTTCGTACTTGTTGAGCTGGTTCACCTGCTGTAAGGGCCGCCATTTGCAAGATTTGATTTAATCGGGCTAACCCAGCTGGGCCCTCATATGCAGCATCTAATTTTTCCATAATGCGATATAGATCGCGTATATGCTCTACCTTCGCCGCTTCCCCATGGGATTTATAGTATTCTAGAACCCCCATTTGATTCATAATGTACGCCAATAACTTCGTTGGTAATTCCGTATAGGCCTTTCTACGTAATGTCGCCATTTGGGACGCAATATTGGTGAAAGCCGCTTTATACTTATTGATTGCCACCATACGACCAGTCGTTGTAGGCACGATATTTTCTTTTACTGCATAAATTAAAAGCTGTGCAGTGGCCAAGATATCGTCCATCGCATTGTGCGTAGGCTCATGATGGATAGGAAACTCTGATGCTAGGAAGCCCAGTTTATGATTTGGCAAATTAGGATAGAAACGACGGTAAATATCGAGTGTGTCGTAAATAGCCTTGAATTCTGGATTACCTAAATTATGGCGTGCTAATTCATTAGTAAAGATAGTCACATCGTAGTTTACATTGTGGCCTACGATAATGGCATTCTTGGAAAATTCCTTAAAGGCTTGTAGCACGATAGCTGGCTCTTCGCCGTGTTCTTCTAAATACAAATCGGAGAAGCCATGTACCTCTTCGGATTGTCCCACCGGTACTCCTGGGTTGATAAAGCGTTCAAAAGTCTCTAGGACCTGCCCCTTTTCATCGATGCGGATAGCCGCAATTTGAATAATACGATCCTGGGACGTATCAGTGCCCGTACTCTCTACGTCATACACCACGACTTCATGATTCTCTAAACCACTGACGAGCTTAGCATAAGGCTCAGCTTCAAAGATAGGCATATCCATAAAGTCCGTCAATTTTAAGCCCACTTGACGCGTCTCTGGGCTTTCAATAGCAGCGATACGAGCGTCACCAATACCCGCAACATAGCGTTTAATAATGCGCTTAGCGCTGACGGAGTCATTCGGGTTCATGAGCAATTTGAAGTAAGCCATAACGTCCTTAATTTCTTGACGTCTAAAAAATTTAAACTCGTCGATAATCATAAAGTGACGGCGTTCCTCTTCAGGCTTTTCGTTGTTCAGGCGTTCAAAGGAGTCGCTCAATCGTTGAGCCTTTTTATTATCTCGTACGAGAACACCAATGTTCGCATCCTTTGGCAAGGCACAGATGGCTTCATAAATATAGCGTCCCTCTAAATAACTGTTTTTACAGCCTTTAATGAGGACGGGCTTACCCTTTCTTTCACTATTGGCACGTGGCAATTCAGTATAAATAGAACCTACGAGGTCAGGGAACATATTTTGCAATGTTTTGAAAGCCATCGTAAAGAGCGTCCAGTTAGAGCGATAGTTTTCATAGAAGATGATTTTTAAAGGCTTAAAGTCCGCATCAAACTGCTTGAGCAAGCGGAATGGATCGGACCCACGCCATTCGTAGATGGTTTGGAAATAGTCACCGCATAAGAGAACGTGATTACCCTCCCAAAGCATTTCTAATACCTTGTACTCTAGTACGCCTGTATCTTGCATTTCGTCTACAGAGATATAGCTATAACGGCTACGCCAGCGCTCCCGAACTACTGGATCTTGAAATAGGCGATGAACACCGCAAATAAGATCTGTGAAATCTAGACTATGTACAGAGGCTAAGCTTTCATCATAGGCAGCAATCCATTCGTGACCATGGTTCAAGAAGTCGTGGAGTTCACTATAAAGAACATTCCCAAAACTAGAGAACTGTTGCTCAATAGCAGGACGCTGTTCCTTTTGTAAACGCTCAATAGTTTGTTTATAATCGCCTACGAGATCATTAGAATAAAACCCATATAAGGAGCGATATTCTTTCACCATACCGATGATGTTGGCAAAGGACATTTCTCGCAATTTACCTGGACGATACGGTTCAGACAATTCCTTGCAATCCTCTTCATCAAAGATAGTTACATCCGTATACAAGGTTTCATTGCGCTTCCCCTCTTGTTGGAGCACGAAAAAGCAAAAGCTGTGGAATGTACTAATCTCCACAGCCTTTGCAGGACTGCCTACGAGCGATTGAATGCGGTCTTTCATCTCATTTGCCGCCTTGTTCGTAAAGGTCATGCACAAGATATTCTCCGCCTTCGCATAGCCGCCCTCGATGAGGTGAGCCACTCGATAAGCAAGTGTATTCGTTTTTCCCGTCCCAGCGGACGCTAACAAGAGGATATTTTGTTCAACTTCATCAATAACGCGTTGTTGTTCACGATTGATAAGCATGAGATCCTCCTATTTTAAAAAGCCGTACCATCCGGCTGCAATGAACATTGGAATAGGGCCTAGAATTGCTGTTAAAGCCCATACGCCCAAACCAATATCCATAGGAATATTGAGGATATGAACGCATACTAAATACGTCAAAATACCAGTTACTGCATTCATAGCCACTCGTTTAATAGTAAAAAATGCTACTTTGAAAGCAATGTAGGCTACAGCAACGGACACAACCGCCGAAATAATCGGTGATGCTAATAAAGCTTCCATATTATCCTTTCATTTCTTGGCGGTTCACTACAGCACCGCCTAACGTTAATTCATCGGCATATTCGATATCGCCACCCACAGGAACACCGCGGGCAATGCGTGTTACCTTAATGCCACTTGGGCTTAATAAACGCGCCAAATAGAGAGCTGTCGCCTCCCCTTCTACGTCTGGGTCAGTAGCGAGAATAACCTCTTGTACAACACCATCCCGAAGGCGGGCAATCAATTCTTTTACGCGAATATCGTCAGCACCGATGCCCTCCATAGGGGACAAGGCACCTTCCAATACGTGATACAAGCCCTTATAGTCACCACTGCGCTCGATAGCAATCACATCACGAGAGGTTTCAACGACCATAATTGTCGTTTGATCACGGTTCGGATTGCTACAAAATTCACAAGGGTCTTGCGCTGATAAGTTAAAGCAAAGAGAACAGTGACGCGTAGCCCCCTTCGCTTCTACGATGGTTTCCACGAGACGGTCTACCTCTTCCTTCGGCATTTCTACCAAATGATAGGCCAAGCGTCTAGCCGACTTGGAGCCGATACCTGGCAAGCGGCGCAGCTGCTCTACGAGCCGTTCTAAAGCGTTTGTCATTTAGAATAAACCTGTTGGCAAGTTAAGACCACCAGTTACTTTGCCCATTTCTTGAGCCAAGAGGTCGTCTACTTTTTTGCTAGCTTCGTTTACAGCAGCCATCACTAAATCTTCTAACATTTCTACGTCTTCAGGATCAACTGCAGTTGGGTTCAATTTCAAAGACTCGATGATTTTTTCACCGTTCATTACTACTGTTACAGCACCGCCACCAACAGAAGCCTCTACTGTACGAGTTTTTAATTCTTCTTGCATTTTCTTCATATCTGCTTGCATTTTTTGAACTTTTTTCATCATGCCAGCCATATTGCCCATACCTTTACCAAACATTGTAATTCCTCCTTTTAGGATCTACGTCCTATACTCATATTCTAATTAATTTATTCTTCGATGACCTCGACGATGATGTCGTGATCTTCAGATAGTTTCTCTAATGTTTCTGCCAAGAGAGGATTGTTTCGTTCCTCTTCTGTCATATGCTCTGGATCCCATGCATATTCACGAGCTACCGTCACGCTATCGATAGGCGCAACTTCAATAGGTGCTTGTGAAAGCATTGCATGTCCATCACTTTGATAAGGGGTTCCCTGTTGCTGTTCACCCCCATTAGACTTTGGGACAGCTTCTACCTCGATATGTGCACCGCTATCCATAGGGCGTTCTAAGACTTCCCCATCATCGCTAATAACAGTGACGCTATCTAATGGGTATGGTGGTATATCATCTAACGATGATACGTAAGATTCCTCCATATCCTCTACAGGCACATCATCAAAGGAATGAACTGGAATATCATCACCTTCAATAGAACCTGCTAGAGACTCGATAGGGATTTCTCCATCTGGAACTGGTACTGACGGACTACCATCAAAGGATGTAATCGGTACATCTCCATTAGATGGTGATGTTTCTGCTCCGACCTCACTCGTATCAGCACCAGTTGTGGTACTTACAGCAGCACCGCCCGTTTTCTTTGCTAAGAAGGCTAATGCTGCCGCCTTAGCTGCATCTACCGCTGCGGAATCTGACTTACTTGATTGCTCATCATTAGTTAAATCCATTTGCGTCGATTGACCTCCAGAAGTCTTCTGCACATCAACCATCGGCTCTGGTATCCGTTGTGGCACTTTTACTTGGTGTTGCGTCGTACTACCAGAGGCCTTTTTATAGTCTTTGTAAACTTGTGTGAGGGCATCAACGATTTCTACATGTACCGGATAGCCCAGTGTATAGGTGAAAGCATCTGCTGCTTCTGCCAAGTTTACTTCATTAGTCATTACATTGAGGTGCAATGTATTCTTGAAAGCCATTACCGCTTTGCTTTGGTCTACATATACGAGCTGACCTTGACCGATAACGGTAGAGGTCATATTGCGATTGCTATCCTTCAAGTATTTAATGACATTGGACTGTACATTGCGATACTCTTGAGCAGACAAGATTTGATCACTAATGATAGCTTGTGTACTAATACCTTTTTTACCACGACCTTTGGCTTGATTTCTAGCAGGTCGTTCTGGTGCACTACTTGTACTTGGTGGTGGCGCCATACCAACACCGCCCATTGGAGGCGGAGCCATACCTACTCCATTCATAGGAGGCGGTGTAATACCTGGTGCACCCATAGGTGGAGGTGTACTACCTGATGCACCCATAGGTGGAGGTGTCATACCTCCACTCGCAGGCGGTGGTGTCATCCCCACTCCACTTTGGGCCGGCACAGTACCAACAGTACTATTTTGAATACTACTCATGGAAGCATTCTGTACAGCAGCAGTATCTACAGGAACAAAGCTATTGGCATAACCACCTGGCGGTCCAAAGGAATTGGCACCGTAAGCAGGTGCAGTTGCGACAGCTGGGCCTCGTTGTTCTAATTGAGCCATGCGGTTCAATAAATCGTTTCGTTCAGATCGTTCTGAAGACTCTAATGCATACACACGGTCTTCTAAGCTTTCATCAACAGAGCCTAATTTAGCACAAAGCACCAAAAGGCCCATTTCGATGATAGTTCGTGGATTATCCACCTGTTTTGCATCATTCATGATGGATTGCGCACTGCGCACATATTGATTAAGCTCATTAAAATCGATGCTTTCAGCTTGAGTTAAAAACTCACCCTTAAAGGCATCATATACCTTGAGCTCGTCCGCATCAGGTGCGACCTTACCAACTAGTAAGGCCCGCACGTGCTGAATGAGGGCATCCATAATCTGCGTCGCATCACGACCTTCTGCTAAGGCATCGTGGATATAGGACAACAATTTGGGACCATCCCCGTTGCGCAACGCATCTAGGAAGTGAATAATCCATTCTTTGCTAACAAGACCAATCAGTTCTTCTACTACTTGCGGCGTAATAGTACTTGTTGCCATACCGGCACATTGGTCTAAGATACTCAACGCATCGCGCAAACCGCCATCTGCATGTACAGCGATGAGCTGCGCTGCTGCAGGATCTAAGCCAAAGCCTTCTTTTTCCGCTACATAGGATAAACGCTGTGCGATATCATCAGACGTAATGCGTCTAAAGGTATAGCGCTGACAACGAGATACGATAGTAACAGGCAGCTTTTCAATTTCTGTAGTAGCGAAGATAAACATAACGTGAGCCGGTGGCTCTTCGATAGTTTTTAAAAGCGCGTTCCACGCTTCTGTCGTAAGCATGTGGGCTTCGTCGATGATAAATACCTTTTTACGGCCTTCAACAGGCATAAATTTGACGCTTTCACGAAGGGCACGCACCTCATCGATACCACGATTGGATGCAGCATCAATTTCAAGAACGTCCATGGACTGACCACTCAAAATCGATTTACAAGCACTACACTCGTTACAAGGATGATCCGTTGGCCCATGCTCGCAATTGATAGCGCGTGCAAAAATCTTTGCCATACTTGTCTTACCAGTCCCTCGCGGACCAGCAAATAAATACGCATGAGCTACCTTATCCTCGCGGATAGCGCGCATCAATGTATCCGATACCTGATGCTGACCAACCACATCGGTAAACGTCTGCGGACGGTACTTACGATATAACGCAATATATGCCATTGGAACACCCCCTTTTCCGTAAATTACAATACTTTATTATACCATATTCACAGAAATCTTACTCATTTTATAGAGTGCTATCATTAATTTATACGCCCCATTTCCCTCTATTAATTAGGCATAAAAAAAGCGGCCCCATAGGCCGCCTTGCAATATTCGATCACGACAGCCCCCGGGTTCCCCGTGGCACATGAGGGTTACCGCTTAGTGCTGCTACCTCTCAGTCCTGACACGATTCACAGGCCCCCATTGCACAGGCCCGAGAACTGCCATGATCCAATATTGCAATACAAATATTATACATGAAAATGCCTCTATAGTCAAAACTATAGAGGCATTTCATATGTCTTATCTAAAGGATATTCAGTTAGATTAGAAATTATTTTGCATATTTTTCTTTAAATGCAGCCAATTGAGCTTCTTCCAAGGATAAGCCTTGTTCTTTATAGCGTTCAATAGCAGCGTGCATTTCTTCGTATGCTACAGGTACAACTTTTGTGAATCTGTTTACAAAGTTATTCCAGTTTTCAAGGATATGACGGCCTCTAGCAGAGTTGGTATGTAATACGTGTTGTTCTACTAATTCTTTAATCCGTTTAAGGTCATCATTATTAGCAGGACGTAATTCTACAAGTCCTGTATTAACATAGCGTTCATCGCAATCAAGGATGTACGCATAGCCGCCGGACATACCTGCTCCGAAGTTACGACCTATTTTACCGAGTACCAGAACTTCGCCACCAGTCATGTATTCACAACCATGGTCGCCTACACCTTCAACAACGGCAGTGATACCACTGTTACGAACAGCAAAACGTTCACCAGCTACACCATTAATGTAGGATGTACCAGATGTAGCACCATAGAAGGCAACGTTACCGATGAGGATATTTTCATCCGCTTCGAAGATAGATTTTTTAGGTGGATATACAGTAATGGTACCACCAGACAAACCTTTACCGAGATAATCGTTTGCATCCCCTTCAAGTTCTAATGTCATACCTTTAGGGATAAAAGCACCGAAGGATTGACCAGCAGAGCCTTCGAAGTTTAACTTGATTGTGTTATCTGGCAAGCCGCTTTCACCATAACGACGTGTCACCTCAGAACCAACCAATGTACCTACAACACGGTTAATGTTGTTGATAGCCAATTTAGCGCGAATTGGTTTTTGGTCCTCAATGGCAGGACGGCACATACGCAAGAGCTTGGACATATCCAATGTGCGTTCCAATTCGTGATCTTGGTCAACCATATTCATATGACCTACAGATGCATCGATATATGGGTGGAACAATACTCGTTTAAGGTCTACGCGAGACAATTTGAAGTTATCGTCTTGAGATTTTTGGCGAACAAGATCGATACGACCAACGAGTTCAGCTACGGAGCGAATGCCTAAGCGAGCCATGATTTCACGCAATTCGCGAGCGATAAAGATCATCAAGTTTTCTACATACTCAGGTTTACCTGTGAAGCGAGCACGCAATTTTTCATCTTGTGTAGCAACGCCGTAAGGGCATGTATTGAGGTTACATACACGAGCCATTTTACAGCCTACAGCAACGAGTGGCAATGTACCGAAACCAAATAACTCAGCGCCAAGCATAGCCGCAACAGCTACGTCAAAACCAGTCATCAACTTGGAGTCTACTTCCAATTTAACGCGATCACGCAATCTGTTGAGCATTAATGTTTGATGAGTTTCAGATAAACCTAATTCCCAAGGTACACCAGCGTGTTTTACAGATGTACGACCTGCCGCACCTGTACCACCATCGTAACCAGAAATTAAGATATTATCTGCTTTTGCTTTTGCCACACCAGCAGCGATAGTACCAACGCCGGCTTCAGATGTTAATTTAACAGAAATACGAGCATCTTTGTTAACGCATTTCAAATCGTAAATCAACTCAGCCAAGTCTTCGATGGAGTAAATATCATGATGTGGTGGTGGAGATACGAGCTCTACACCAGGAGTGGAGTGACGAGCTTTCCCGATTTCAGGGTATACTTTTTTACCTGGTAATTGACCACCTTCACCTGGTTTTGCACCTTGTGCACATTTAATTTGCAATTCTTTTGCATGAATGAGGTAATTTGCAGTTACACCGAAACGGCCAGATGCAATTTGTTTTACTTCAGAGTTCATGCTGTCGCCATTTGGCAAAGGTTTGAAACGAGCTACATCTTCGCCACCTTCACCAGAGTTAGATGTAGAACCAAGACGATTCATAGCAATAGCAATAGTTTCATGAGCCTCTTTACTGATAGCACCATAACTCATAGCGCCTGCTTTAAAGCGTTTTACGATAGATTCTTCAGGTTCAACCTCTTCGATAGGAATACCGCCACCTACAGGGTAATTTAATTCCATCAAGGAACGCAATGTTACGTGATAATCGTTGCGAATAGCTTTAGAGTATTCTTTATATTTAGCATAGTCGCCATTGATGAGGGCTTCTTGTAAAAGCTCAATTGTTTTAGGATTAAATAAATGTTCTTCCCCATCTTTTACAGGACCATACCAACCACCTGGTTCAAGTACAGATTCATCAGATTTGAAAGCGCGATCAAAACGAGCCAATGCTTCGTTAGCAACGCCTACAAGGCCAATACCACCAATACGTGTCGGTGTATTTACAAAGAACTTCTTAATGAAGTTTGTATTCAAACCTAACGCTTCAAAGATTTGCGCACCATGGTAGGAACGAACTGTGGAGATACCCATTTTAGACATAACCTTCATGATACCGCCTACAGCTGCTTTGATGTAGTTCTTTTCAGCTTGTTCAGGTGTAGTATCACCAAGTCGTTTACGAGCTTGTAAATCGCGTACAGTTTCAAGAGCCAAGTATGGGTTAATAGCTGTTACACCATAACCGATCAATGTACAGAAATGATGTACTTCGCGAGGCTCACCAGATTCTAGGATAAGACCAATTTCTGTGCGCAATACTTTTCTAATTAAGTGATTATGAACAGCTGCTACAGCTAACAACGCTGGAATTGGTGCATGATTTTCATCA
>JAGZGB010000235.1 GCA_018367495.1 Veillonella sp.
AGCAAGTCGAGCTTACAGAACACTACGAGGGGCTTTCCTTATATCCGAAAATGGTATAACTCACTTCGGGCGGGCAAGTCGCTGGACAGACATATGGCGTCTTCTTCTATCTTAAAATGGCAATACTCGACAAATCTAAAAAAATAAATATAATATTGATGTGATAGTAAATATCTTTATTTGGGGTTTCTGATGGAGGTGGTTTATTATTATGTCTGCTACAGAGCGTGTTGTACAGTCGATTTTATATGAGTTGGGCTGTGTTATGATTGGCTGGTCGGTGATGCAGTTTGTTCCTCATGAGGGTCAGCCTCTTGCTTTGATGGTTATTTTTTCCTTACTGGCTATGGTTTGGAATTTTGTGTTTAACTGGATATTTGATAAACTAGTACCAGGTGACCGATTAGCGCGAGGGCCTGTAATCCGCACAATTCATGCAGTGTTGTTTGAAGGTTTGTTTATGCTTGCCACAGTGCCTATTATTATGTACATGATGCATATGAGCTTTTGGATGGCCTTTGCTACAGATATAACGATGACATTAGTCATATTAGGTTATACTTATATTTATAATTGGGTATATGATCGAGCACGTCTATATTTTGTAGAGGCTTAATTTTAAATGTGAGGTAGGTACCTCTTGTAAAATCTATATCGTATAGTAGGAGGTTCTTATGTCTACAAAATCTATTACGGGCACAGGTCTCTTGTTGGCCGTTGCCTTATTGGCGCAAAGCTTGCGCCTTATGTTTCCATTTATTCCAAACCAAGTGAGCATGTTCCTCATTGGTTCCATTACGTCCGCAACCTTTGTACTTGCCACATGGCGCTATGGATGGAAGAATGGTCTCGTTATCGCTTGGATTGCTCCGGTAGTAGCGCATTTACAAGGCATGTTGCCGTTGCCGCCGTTCATTTTGATTACGGCCCTAGGAACGACAGCGTATGTATTCGTAGCCCACTGGTTACAACATAAACCAAAAGCATTGCTTATCATTGTGGCGGCTTTGGTAAAAGCCGGCGTACTCTTTGGCGGGTATTCCTTGTTTTTCTCCTTGTTCCAATTTCCACCAAAGATTGTAAATACCATGCTTTTAGTATCTAGTTGGCCGCAATTGGTAACTTCGTCATTAGGTATTATTTTGGCATTACTTATTACAAAACGCACTAAAAATTAGTCT
>JAGZGB010000041.1 GCA_018367495.1 Veillonella sp.
TTTCTCAATACGTATTCTTAGATCATGGCGTATTGTGGAATATAGTCTACCAATATCCTGAAAAGGATCAGGTAGGTGCTGATATCAGCAAAGAAATTCAAAACAAGATTCAAGTTACACAACAGAAAGAGGGTTAATCGATGAACGTATTAGTAGTTAACTGCGGTAGTTCTTCCTTGAAGTATCAATTACTTGATATGACAACTGAAACAGAATTGGCAAAAGGTCTTTTTGAGAAGATTGGTGATCAAGACGCTATCTTCACTCATAAACGTCCTAACGCAGATAAATTAGAACGCGTTGAACCAATTTTGAACCATAAAGAAGCTCTTCGCATTTTGCTTGATATTTTAGTTGATGCTGAATATGGTGTAATTAAGTCCATGGACGAAATCGACGCTGTTGGTCACCGTGTAGTACATGGCGGTGAAAAATTCGCTGACTCCGTATTGATCACTCCAGCTGTTATGGAAGCATTAGAAGAATGCTGCGCATTGGCTCCATTGCATAACCCACCAAACATTCAAGGTATCGAAGCTTGCCAAGCTATCATGCCAAATGTACCACAAGTTGCTGTGTTCGATACTGCATTCCACCAAACAATGCCTAAAGAAGCTTACATGTATGCACTTCCTTACGAATACTATGAAAATTATGGTATTCGTCGTTACGGTTTCCACGGTACATCCCATAAATATGTTGCACAACGTTGTGCTGAATTGATGGGTAAACACATGTCTGATCTTCGCATCATCACATGTCACTTGGGTAATGGTTCTTCCGTATCCGCTATTAAAGGTGGTCGTTCCATCGATACTACAATGGGCTTCACTCCATTGTCCGGTTTGATCATGGGTACTCGTACTGGTGATATTGACCCAGCTATCGTTCCATTCTTGATGAACAAAACTGGTATGAACTACGAAGAAGTTGATACTGTAATGAACAAAAAATCCGGTGTCCTTGGTATTTCCGGTGTGTCCAATGACTTCCGTGTTATCGAAGAAGCTGCTTCTAATGGTAACAAACGTGCTCAATTAGCATTGAATATGTTCCATTACAAAGTTCGTCGTGTAATTGGTGCATTTGCTGCAATTATGGGTGGTGTTGATGCTATCGTATTCACTGCTGGTATCGGTGAAAATGGTATCGGTAACCGTGATGCAATTTGCAATGGTTTAGAATACTTGGGTACTCGCATTGATTCTGAACGTAATAATATTCGCGGTAAAGAACAAGAAATCAGTGCTGAAGGCTCCAAAGTTAAAATCTTCGTGATCCCTACAAACGAAGAAATTATGATTGCTCGCGATACTCAACGTATTACAGGCGCTTTGAAAAAATAATATAGTTCGTATCTGAACTAGTTGACTAATAGAGTCATAAAACCCCGTCTATACATTAGGTGTAGACGGGGTTTTTGTAGTTTTTATGTTTAGAATACCTTATAATAGAATGTATAGTTATGATGTAGTAGTTCTTTTAAAGGGGTAACATATGACGGTATTATATGAAGAAAAATCTCTCCGTACTAAAAGTGCGGAGTGGCTAGTATTATGTTTTGTCATTCTATTATTGTGCGGTGTCGGGTACACTACATATCGTAGTATTAACTTGCATACTATACTAATAGCAGAATATTTTATTGAAATTATGGCAATCATTGTGATTGTTAAACAAGCGGTAAGTCGATATACCTATATTTTGACAGATACAAAATTGGTAATTGAAGAATCTTCTATGTTTAGAAAGCGCCATTTTGAGGTAGATTACGATATGATTGATGGCGTATTTAAGTTTGAACGTGAATTATTGACGAATATTAAATATCGATATAAATACAGAAAATGTTCAACTTCTGATCCACGTCCTATTTGGTCTTTAGTATATGCTATTGTAAAGGGTGATAAGGTTCAAAACGGTCGCCTTTTATTGAAAGCGGATGATAAATTTTTTGAGATTTTAGAGGAATATGTACCAGGTCGTATCCGTGTTCCGCAAGAGAATATTGTATTCTATGCTGCCGTGCGTGCTGATGCAGTAAAACATGGAGAAAATGTGCAAGAGTACTATAAGAAGTTAACCACACCTGAAAAGGATGGTCCGGATATTACTGTTTAATTTATAAATGTTCTAATTTATATTTTGGGGTCTATGTTTCTGGGCTATGCTGGTTAGTTTTATTGATAAAATAGTTAAATTAACCTAAATTCTTATACCGTAAAGGAGTGCAAATGGCTGGATTATATTTGGCGAGCCAATCACCACGAAGAACTGAATTATTAACACAAGTTGGCATTGATCATATTGTTGTATCGAGTACCTATGAAGAGGCTAATACGGGATATGATAATCCCATTGAAATGGTAAAAGCACAGGCTTTAGGCAAAGCTCGTGCTGCTGTAGGCATACCTGAAGGGGGTCTTGTGCTTGGCGCTGATACCATTGTGGTGTTAGACAATCAAGTATTAGGTAAACCTCATGATGAGGCTGAGGCTCGTCATATGCTAGAATGTTTATCAGGCCGAGTTCATTCTGTCGTTACGGGAGTGGCCTTACTCGTTAAAGGTCAAGAAATAGTTTTTCATAATGAAACAAAGGTATATTTTAAAAAATTAGCTCCTTTTGAAATAGAGTATTATATTGCTAGTGGTGAGCCTATGGATAAGGCTGGTGCTTATGGTATACAAGGTAAAGGTGCTTTATGGGTAGAAAAAATAGAAGGATCTTATACTAATGTCGTAGGATTGCCAGTTGAACATGTATATGAGGAACTGTGTAAAGCATTAGGTGCTAAATAACATTATCTTATTATAGAGAGTAGATATATGTAGTTAGATTTACAAATGGTGTTATCTGTTTGAATGGAGAGATTCTATGGAAGTACCAACAGTAAGTGTAAAAGATATGTTGCCATTTCAACGGCCTCGGGAGAAGTTTCTTGCCCTCGGGCCTTCTCATATGGCAATGGAGGAACTTTTAGCTATTTTATTGCGAACGGGCGTAAAAGGTCAATCTGCTATTACGTTAGCTAGTGCTATCATACAGTCCTTTGATGATGGTGTGTATGGCTTAAACAGAATGACTGTTGAAGAGCTTGTAAAAATCAAGGGTATTGGGACTGATAAAGCGGTAACTTTGTGTGCAGCTCTTGAAGTGGGACGGCGATTAGGTGAGCTAAAAATCAAGGAAACTTACGAGGATTTTTCTCAGCCCTTTGTGGTTGCTCAATATGTAATGGAACGCTTACGGCATGAAGAGGTTGAACATGTATGGGCGGCCATGTTGACATCTCGCAATAAGTTAATTCAAATAGAACATATTTCTAGTGGAGGTCTAATATCTAGTCTGGTAGAGCAGAGAGCTGTTTTTAAGAAGGCAATAGCTTGTAATGCGGCAGCTATTATTTTAATACATAATCATCCGTCCGGCGATAGTCGTCCTAGCGATGAAGATATACGACTTACGAAGCTTTTTGTCAGTGCGGGTCAGTTTATGGGGATACCAGTATTAGATCATATTGTTATAGGTGATAATGAATTTACTAGTCTTAGCGAAATTGGTAAACTTAGTTAGAGCATACATACATTAATAGATAAAAGCACTCATAATAATGAGAGTATTCTTTCTGATTAGTTCAGTGTAAGAAATATATCATTATAGGAGTGCTTTTGCTTTTGGGTATAGTTTATGCGTATACACTATGTATGATTTATGTAATATGAATTGTGTATGACTTAAGGGTACTTGAATTATGCATTTTCTGTGCTTTTAACAACGGGAAAAGCCTTGATATTAATAGAAAAAGTCGCATTATATGTGGTAAAATGGAATGATGATGTAATGAAGGAGATTTTACTATGAGTTCCATTTTACCTACTCTAGGAAAAGATGTAAGTATAGATATTGGTTCCATACAGACGCGCCTCATGGGGGGGACGCGAGGAACTGTTATAAGCGAGCCATCTATTATAGCAACTGATACAAAGCAAGAAAAGGTAGTAGCCGTCGGAGATGAAGCAGCTCGTCTTGTATTGCGTATGCCAGACATGTGGCGCCCTTTGACACCATTAAAAGATGGGTTTATCGTGGATTACCGC
This sequence comes from Veillonella sp., assembly GCA_018367495.1. The sequence continues at coordinate 4,101 of JAGZGB010000041.1, forward strand.
GTTATGCATACCATGCTTAACTATTTTCTTAACAAGGTGTCTAATACATTGCGTCGTGCTCGTGTTCTTGTAGGCGTTCCATGTGGTATGACTGATGTTGAGCAACGAGCGATGATGGATGCTGTTATTCAAGCTGGCGCTCGCGAAGTATTTCTTATTGAACGGCCTGTAGCTGCAGCTATTGGCTGCGGTGCACCTATCTTTGAGGCTCGTGGATCTATGGTCATTGATATTGGTGGTGGTACCGTAGATATGGGCATTGTTTCATTAGGTGGTATTGTAGATAGTAAAACGATTCGCTTTGGTGGCTCTGATATCAATAATGCATTGCTACGTTATGTACGCGAATGCTTTGGTGTAATCGTTTCTGATGAAATTATAGAGGATATTAAACATACTGTAGGCACTGCTATGGCACCGTTAGAAGATGCAGAATATGCCTTCCAAGGCCGCGATATGATGAATGGTCTTGGTAGACGTTGTGTCATTCATCAATCAGAAGTATACCAAGTTATTAATGATTGTATTACTGGCCTTTTAGATGAAGTGAAACAAATGATTCGTTCCGCTGAACCTGAAATTGTAGCAGATATTATGCAATATGGTATATATCTTACTGGTGGTACAGCGCAATTGTCAGGGTTGGCAGAGCGCATCGGCGGCGAGTTGGGCGTGCCTGTACATGTTCCTGACGCACCAGAGACGAAAGTCGTTGTTGGCCTTAATGGGGCTTCATCGGACTTGGTGAGTTTATCGCGATTTATTGTAAATTCTAAGAATAGAAAGGGCCAAGACTAATATGATACAGTCAGATAAAAAGTTGATTATCGTTGTTGTCATTAGCTGTATCCTATTAGCTTTACTTGGATTTGCTTGGAAACAGCGAACTAGTATTCCTTTTGTTACTGTTACGCTTGAAGGCATTACAACACCGTTTGCTTATGGTTCTGCACGTTTACTTGATGGTGTTCAAACTGGTTTTACAGTACTTAATAATGCAATTTCTACAACTATTGAACGTGATGAGGATGCATCTCGCAAAGCTACATTAGAACAAAAAGTTGTTAATTATGATGAGGTAGTGGCAGAAAATATTCGACTTCGCCAACTTCTTAATTATAAGAGTAATCATCCGGAATTCTCTATGACATTGGCCGGTATTATTACAAAGGATTATGGTACATGGACAAATACTTTCACTATTGATAAGGGCAGTGAAGATGGAATGTCCGTTAATATGGCTGTTGTTGTGCCAAGTGGGGTAGTTGGTTTTATTACCGATGTATACCCTCATTCCTCTCGCGTGCAAACGATTCTTGACCCCCGTAGTGCAGTCGGTGTTATCGTACAACGCCCTGAATCTCGTCTATCTGGTGTTGTAAAGGGGGATGGAGACTCACCTCGTACGCCATCGATGGTAAATATTGCTCGTGATGGTGATGTATTAGTAGGGGATAAATTAATAACCTCTGGGTATGGTGGTATCTATCCAAAAGGATTGCCTGTTGGCAATGTACAGTCTATCGAAAATGATACAGAAGGTTTTGTAAAGAATGCCGTTATTACACCTAGTGTAGACTTCTACCGCTTAGAAGAGGTGTTTGTGTTGACATCATCTTCTCTTAGTGCACCACAAAAACCAGGCCTTGAGCCTAAGCTTGTACCTCAGACACAACGAGATCAAGTAGAAGGGGCAAAGGGGGCTGTTAAACCATGACGCGTTTAGCTTTAGTCCTCTGTGGATTTTTAATTTACTTTATACAGGCCCAATTATTGCCAGCCATATTTCATACGAATTGGTTACCAAATTTAATTTTAACTATCATTGTTATGGTCACACTTTTCAAAGGACGTCGTATGGGGCTGATGGCCGCTGTTATAGGCGGTATCGTGCATGATGTATTGATATCTAATTTCTTTGGGCTTCATTTATTCCCATATGTTCTTGTGGTTTATTTATTATCCGCTGTAAAACATAGACTCTATGAAGAACGTTGGTATTGGTCTAGTGCTATCGTAGCTATTTGTACCTTACTTGATGGGTTTATCCGTAGTCTAATGATATTGGCTAGTGATGGGAATTTACATATTGGATTATATATGTGGCATATGGTTATACCTGTTCTATTTTGGAACGGCGTATTGGCTGCTATCGTACATGGGTTATTGTGGCGTAAGGACGAACGACAAGATTATATTTGGTAATAAATTAGTAAGGGGGTGAAAGAGTGCTTGAAGGCCTCTATAAACGAAAAAAAACGAGTCGCTTTGATGTACTCTTTTACATTGTAGCGGGCATATTCATCATATTGGCATTGCGCTTGTTTATGCTTCAAATCTTGGCTGGTGGTTATTATCAAGCTAAGGCGGAAGGTAACCGATTGCGCATGGTACCGATGACTGCAGCACGAGGCGTTATGTATGATCGTAATGGTCAAATTCTTGTAGGCTCTCGACCTGCCTATACTATATCTATCATGCCTACTGGAAAGGCTTTGGATGATGGTGAAGTTGCTAAATTGGCAGCTTTATTAAAAATGAAGCCTGAAGATATTACAAAGAAGGTTAATGATCACAAGTATGGTTATGAGCCAATACGTATTGCTAATGATATTTCTATGGATGTAGTGACAACCATTGAAGAGCACCGTCATGAATTACCAGGGGTAACCATTGATGTTGAGCCACTTCGATACTATCCATATGAAACGATGGCTTCTCAATTATTTGGTTATGTTGGTGAAGTGAGTGAAGAGGAATTAGAAGAGCTAAAAAAGGAAGACCCTAATACACTGGTAAGTGGCGGTACTATTTTAGGTCGTTCTGGTCTCGAAAAATTATATGATTCTATCTTGCGTGGTACCGATGGTGGTAAACAAGTTGAGGTAGATGCTACAGGTCGTCCTGTGGCTGAAGTAGATAGAAAGCATACTGTACCAGGTGCCAATATTCATTTAACTATTGATGTAAATCTTCAAAAGGCTGCTGAAGAAGCAGTTAAAAATCAGCTCAATCAATTGCGTGCGCAAGGTATTCCAGCACAAGGGGCAGCAGTGGTGGCCATGGACCCTAATACAGGGGCTATTTTAGCTATGGTCAGTGCGCCTGAATTTAATCCAAACTGGTTTTCTAAAGGAATTACAACTGCTCAATGGAATCAGCTGAATAATGATAAAAATCATCCATTTGATAATAAGGTTATTTCTGGTGAATATCCACCAGGGTCACCATTTAAGATTATTACTGGTACAGCAGCGTTAGATCTTAAAAAGGTTACTCCTGAAGAGATGATCTTTGATAGTGGTAAGCACTGGTTGATCGATAAGCGAAATGCAGAAGGTGAAGCATTAGGATGGCTTAACTTTAATAGAGCGCTTGCTAAGTCAGATAACGTTTACTTCTATGAAATGGGTAATCGTGTTGGTATAGAAAATCTCGATAAATATGCTGCTTATTTTGGCATTGGCGAAAAGACTGGTATTAATTTATCAGGTGAGGCTTCTGGCATTATGGCAAGCCCTGAGTATAAACGAAAAGTATATGATGAAGATTGGTACTTAGGTGAAACCTTCGATGCTGCTATTGGTCAATCTTTTACCTTAGTTACGCCATTGCAAATGGCTGTTTTGCTCAGCGAAGTAGCTAATGGTGGTATTAAATATAAACCTTATGTGGTAAGCCGTATTGATAATAAAGATGGCACTCCGAAAGAGATTTTTGGTCCTGATAAATTAGGTATTCTACCAGTTCCAAAAAATATTATGGACCTTATTCGAGAAGGTTTGCGTGATGTTACAAATGAAGGTGGTACAGCAGGGGTCTTATTTAAAGGCTTCCCAATTAATGTAGCTGGTAAGACTGGTACGGCAGAAAATGCTCATGGTCGAGATCATGGTTGGTTTGTAGCCTATGCACCATATGATAAGCCACAAATTGTTGTGGTTGCACTTGTTGAACAAGGTAGCTTTGGTGCGGGCTCTGCAGGCCCAATTGTACGAGATGTGTTAGCCGCATATTTCAATGTACCATTAAATAAAAAAACGAATGACACAAATACTAAAAGTAATAAAGATAGTGCAACTGTAGGGAATACGCCTAATGGGCAGAAACCTCAAAATGCAGTAACAAGTGGGCAACCAAGAAAGGATTAGTATGGGTGAAATCATTGGTGTTGTATCCGGCAAGGGTGGCGTAGGTAAAACGACCGTCACTGCATGCTTGGGTGCAACCTTAAGTCATGCAGGGCACCGCGTATTGCTCTGTGATGGGGACTTTGGATTGCGCGATTTGGATCTCGTATTAGGCGTGGCAGATGAAATTATCTATGATGCACTTGATGCGAGTGAAGATAAAGAATATACAGATGATGCTATTGTATCAATTGCAGAAAATTTAGATTTCTTACCGGCTAGTCAAAGTGCACGCTGGGAAGATATAGGTCGAAAGAAGTATAAGAAATTAGTTCGTAGGCTTTGTGATGTATATGACTATATTTTGATCGATGCACCAGCAGGGATTGGTAAGGGCATTGAGTCAATTTTAGATCTTGTGAGTCGTTGTATCGTAGTCACACATCCATTGTGGGTATCCTTGCGCAATGGGGCGCGTATGATTCAAGTGTGTCAAGAACATAATATTCGCGACTTTGCTATTGCCTTTAATGCAGTTCCAGTAGATAGTGAAGACATAGATTTATATGATATGTTGGAAGTCCTTCGCGCCGAGTATGTAGGGGCTATGATTCCTTATGATGAAGATATCCTAACATATACACAAGATGGTCATTTGTTAGACCTTGCTTCTCATGAGTTTCGTAATGTATTAGCACCTCTTGTAGACTATGTTGTGACAGGTGATTGTTGGGAAGATTATGATGTACAAAAACAATTTGATGCCTATGTAACTAAGAAAAAAGCGGCTAAAGAAGAAGCATGTACACCGACTCTTGCTTCAGCTGGTGAGTCTATCTTTGGGGATTCAAATACTGTTTTGTATATTAATCGCGGTGGATGGACTACTCAGCGTTTATTAGTGCAAGGTAAGCAAAGTTTATGGCGCCGTCGTAAATTGAAATAGGTGATATGATGTGGCGGAAACTATGGAATGATAGCGACTGGGCTATCATCATATGTACTTTTCTACTGGTTTGCATTGGCTTAGCAGCCATTGGCAGTGCAACTCATGTTAATCAAGAACCTATTGGCTTTGGCAGTTTAGTAGTGAAGCAACTTATATTTTTCCTTGCTAATGTAGCCGTTGTAATAGGTATGCAATTTCTTAACTACCATCGGTTAAAGGATGGAGGTAATATTATATATGCTATTACCCTTTTGATGTTAATTGCCGTTATGGCTGTTGGCACCTCTGCATTGGGTGCTCAACGGTGGATTCAATTGGGGCCTATTACGATTCAGCCATCAGAATTTTCTAAACTATTGATGATTATTTGTATGGCAAAAATGCTAGAGCCTCGTATTGGCAAATTAGATACGTTTAAATCTTTAATCTTGCCTGTATTATATGTGGGTGTTCCTATTGCACTCGTATTTTTACAACCTGACTTGGGAACATCCCTTGTATATATTGCGATTTTTGTAGGCATGCTATTTATTTCTGGTATTAAAACCAGACTCATCAAAATTATTGCAGGCACCGGTTTATTATTGATGCCTTTAGGTTGGTTTGTACTGAAAGAATACCAAAAACAACGTATTCTCGTATTTTTAAATCCAGATATTGATCCTTTCGGATCTGGCTATCATATTATTCAGTCTAAGATTGCCATCGGTTCAGGTTTGATTTTTGGCAAAGGTATCTTTAATGGTACGCAAAGTCAGTTAAACTTCTTACCAGAAAACCATACAGACTTTATTTTTTCCGTTATTGGTGAAGAATTTGGTTTTGTAGGCTGTATCATTGTGTTGTTGTTGCTCTTTATGCTTATTTATCGCAGCATTAAAGTAGCATATATGTGCAATGATAATTTTGGTATGTTATTAGCTACAGGTATTGCCACTATGTTTACCTTTGAGGTACTCGTAAATGTAGGTATGACCATTGGTATTATGCCTGTTACTGGTATTCCATTGCCATTCCTTAGTTATGGTGTTAGTGCATTGACTACGAATATGTTGAGTATTGGTATTTTGTTAAATATCGCTATGCAACGGACGAAATATATTTTTTAAATAATACTATGTATATAGTGTTGATTGTGAAAGAAGTCTTTCAGAAAAGACGGAGGATGTATGATTCAATTAGATACGTCATGGTTACAACATGTCCAAAAACCTGCTCGTTATACGGGTGGTGAATATAACAGTATCATAAAAGATCACAGTACTGTTGATGTAACAATGGCATTAGCTTTTCCAGATGTATACGAAGTGGCTATGAGTCATTTGGGCATCAAAATTTTATATGGTCTTGTAAACCGTCGTGATGATGCGGCTGCGGAACGTGTGTTTGCACCGTGGCACGATATGGAAGAGGAAATGCGCAAGCGCAATATTCCTTTGTTCTCTTTGGAAACTCGTACGCCTATCAAAGATTTTGATGTGTTGGCCTTTACACTTCAATATGAGCTGAGTTTTACCAACATTTTGAATATGCTCGATTTGGCTGGCATTCCAATGTATGCTAAGGACCGCGATATGGATTTCCCATTACTTGTATGCGGTGGCCCATGTGCATTTAATGTAGAGCCTATTGCAGAGTTCTTTGATATCGTATCTCTCGGTGAATCCGAAGAATGGGGCGATGAATTTATCGATCTTTATAAAGTGGAAAAGGCAAAGGGATTCCCAGGCGGCAAGGAAGGATTCTTACGTAAAGTGGCTCAAATTCCTGGCACCTATTGTCCTGCATTATATGATGTGGAATATACAGAGAAAGGAGATTTTAAATCTATTACACCTCGTTTTGAAGATGTACCGGCTGCTGTAGAAAAACGCATCGTAGAAGATGTAGAAAATGTTTTCTACCCAACAAAACCTGTTGTGCCGTTCTTAGATATCGTGCATGACCGTGCAGTACTTGAATTGTTCCGTGGCTGTACACGGGGGTGTCGTTTTTGCCAAGCTGGTATGCTATATCGTCCTGTACGTGAAAAGACGCCTGAGCGCTTGTTACAAATTGCGAAGGATACGATTGCAAACACTGGGTATAATGAAATTTCCTTGATGAGTTTAAGCTCTGCTGACTATTCTAAATTGCCAGAGCTAGTAGATATGCTTATGGAAGAATTCAAAGATAAACAAGTAAGTGTAAGCTTACCATCCTTACGTATTGATAGCTTCTCTATTGACATTGCAAAAAAAGTACAACAAGTGCGTAAAAGTGGTCTTACCTTTGCCCCTGAAGCGGGTACACAACGTATGCGCGATGTTATCAATAAAGGTGTTAGCGAAGAGGACTTATTAGCAGCGTGTACAAATGCCTTTAAATCCGGCTGGAATACAGTTAAGTTGTACTTCATGATGGGTCTTCCAACTGAAACGGATGAAGATTTGGCAGGTATTGCTGATCTGGCGTATAAGGTGCTTGATTTACACCGTGATATTACAGGCAAACGCAATGGTTCTGTAACCGTTAGTGTATCCTTCTTCGTGCCAAAAACACATTCTCCATACCAATGGTATGGTCAACAAGATGTAGAGGAAATCCATCGTAAGCAACGCTATTTAAAATCTCTCATCAATAATCGCAATATTTCTTATCACTATCATGATGGCTATACTGGCTACATGGAGGCCGCTTTTGCTCGTGGGGACCGTAGATTGTCTAAGGTTCTTGTAAAAGCATGGAATGCAGGTTGTAAATTTGATGGCTGGACTGAGTACTTTAACTATGAAACTTGGTTAAAAGCATTCGCTGACTGTGGTTTGGATCCTGCATATTTTGCACGTCGTACTCGTGATTTCGACGAGCCATTACCATGGGACCACTTAGACTGTACAGTAAGTAAAGCCTTCTTGAAACGGGAGTGGGAACAAGCGGTAGAGGCAAACTTAACAAATGATTGCCGTCGCGGTCCATGTAAGGGCTGTAACGTATGTCCAGAGCTAAATACTGCAATTATTGACTATAAGGAGGGTGGCAGAGTTGAAAAAGTTACGTTTGGCCTTAAATAAAGGTGAAAAATTGCGATTCTTGTCGCACCTTGATTATGCACAAGCAGTAGAACGTATGATTCGCCGTGCAGAAATTAAAATGGCTTATTCTGAAGGCTTTAATCCACATATGAAAATTAGCTTTTCCTCTGCACTTGCTCTAGGTGTAACAGCGGCGGCTGAATATATCGATATGGATGTATTAGAAGAGGACTCTTTAGAGTCTATTATGAAGCGTTTGAACCGCGTAGCACCGCCAGGTCTTGAGGTGCTAGGTGGCAAGGAAATGCCTGAAAAGGTTAAAAAGATGATGGCTATCTGTAACTTTGCTATTTACGAAGTAACAGGTCCTGTAACGGATGAACATGCGGATTGGGATGCTTTGCTCAAATCTTTCAACGAAGCTACGGAGATTTCTTATGAAAAGGTAACTCCAAAGAAAACTCGTATCATTGATGTAAAAGAATTTGTAAAGGAACCAATCGTCGCATCTGTGAAAGATGGTGTGGTTACCCTTACCATGGGTATTGGTATTTATCCGCAAGGTACTATTAAACCTAGTGAAGTGTGGAACCTTGGTAAAGATCAATATAATTGGCCTATTACTACAGGTTACGAAATTCACCGTAAAGCAATTATGGTGGAAAACGAAGAAGGACGTTATGCTCCGTTGGACATTAACTACTAATACTCTTTACATAAATTTAAAGCTGTTTATATAAGCTTTAGTGCTTTAAAAGATTTATATATTTTAAATTGAGCGAAGGGAGGGATAGGATGCATAAAATTTTGGTCAATGTTATGCGCGAAGAAATTCGCATGGCTGTTATCGATGAAGAAGGACAGTTAGTGGACTTTGTGTTGGAGCGTACCGATGAGTCTCATATGGCAAACCATATGTACAAGGGCACTGTTAAGAATGTATTAAACGGCATGCAAGCCGCATTCGTAGATATTGGGGGATCTCAAAATGCGTACTTGAACCTTCAACAAGGGAAGGAACAGAAAATCTTGCCACGCCTATCTGTGGGGCAACAAGTTCTCGTGCAAGTCGTAAAAGAGGAGATGCTCGGTAAAGGAGCTCGCGTTACTGCTGATGTGAGTTTGGCTGGCCGTTTTATGGTGCTGTTACCATATTCGGAAGGCATGCATATCTCTAAAAAGATTACCGATGAAGCATTGCGCGCTAAATTACAAGAGTTGGCCGCACCATATGTGCAAGAAGGCTGTGGTTTTATTATTCGTACTGCGGCGGCTAAAGCGAGTGCTGAAGAAATCGGTCGTGATATGGATTACTTGTGGCGCACGTGGCAACATGTGTTAAAGCGTTTTAAAGTAGCTAAGAGCGGCACTGATCTTTATAGTGATGCGGATTTTTGGTTCCGTCTCGTGCGAGACTATGCGCACCGCAATGTAGCGGAAATTATCGTAGATTCCGATATGGGCGAATCTCGATTGATGGACTTATTAGGTCATGGACCTACATCTCAGCAAATTAAGGTTACACGACATCGTGACAGTACACCGATTTTCAAAGCTAACCATATTGAACCTCAATTAGAGGATCTTATCTCTCGTGATATTAGTCTACCTTCAGGGGGCTCTATCCGTATTGATCATACGGAGGCTCTCACCGTATTTGATGTAAACTCGGCTCATTACACCGGTAAGTCTAATAAGTTAGAAGATCTGGCTTTTACAGTCAATAAAGAGGCGGCAAAGGAAATCTGTCGACAATTGCGATTGCGCGATATTGGTGGTATTATCGTCGTCGATTTTATCGATATGAAGGATAAGTCCCATCAACAAGAGTTGTTAAAATTGTTGAGTGCACAGGCTAAGCTGGATAAGATGAAGACCGTTGTATGTGGGATTAGTTCGCTTGGTCTTGTGGAAATGACTCGTAAGAGAGCGCGCCAAGGTTTACAAACTTTGATGTTTGATACATGTCCTCAATGTGGTGGCACTGGATATATGTTGTCTGGTAGAACTGTGTATATGCAGATTGTTCGTCGTATTCGTGAGTTATTTAAATCGGGACGTATTAAGTCTAATTTAGAGATTGAAGTTCACCCTGAGGTAGCTCAATATTTGACTAAGGCCGTATTAGAAGACTTAGGAGAATCCATAGGTCGTAATATTTCAATCGTAGTAAACCCACAAATTAGCCGGGAAGGATATTCTTTGATGGCCGTAGCAGAATAAGTAAGTAGTTTTTATAGGTGAGTATCGTGTCTGTATTTGAAATTATATTAATTAGTATTGGCTTAGCCATGGATGCCTTTGGTGTTTCTATTGGTAAAGGTTTATCCATGACCGTAGGTGAAAATGGACGCAAGGTGACATTGGCATTTTTATTTGGGTTATTCCAGTTTCTCATGCCTATTATTGGTTGGCTCATTGGGCGCCAGTTTATCGACGTTATATCTGAATGGGATCATTGGATTATCTTTGGTCTCCTTGGCTATTTAGGTATTGCTATGATTCGAGAAGGACTCAGCGACGACGATGATGATGAAGAGAATGACAAACAATTCTTAGGGGCTTGGGAGATGATTATGCTTTCTGTAGCAACTAGCCTTGATGCTATGGCCGTAGGCTTAACCTTTGCATTCTTGCCAATCAATGTATGGGAAGCTTCCACTATGATAGGGGTCATTACCTTTGGTATTTCTCTTATTGGCGTTTACCTAGGCAAATTTATGGGTCAGTTCGTGGGAAAATATGCAGACATATTAGGTGGGGGTGTGTTGATCTTCATCGGTACAAAAATACTTTTACAACACCTCGGCATTATCGGAGAATTTTAGAGGTTTGTATATATATATGAAAGTATCAGAAACTGAGCTATTTATGGTGAATTTTGTTTGACATGGATAGGTAAATAGGATATACTATATCAGTATTAGTTCGGTTTACTGAACTTTGCAATCCGCGTGAAGCAGGTTTAAACGCCCGACCGATGTTCGGGTCGGGATACCGAATTC
>JAGZGB010000236.1 GCA_018367495.1 Veillonella sp.
AGGGTATGGTAAAAGCTATGAATCTGAACATGTACAGAAGGCATTACAATTAATAGAAACAGGCATAAAAATGACGAAAGAAGCCCATTTAGATAAACAACTTGGTTGGTGCTGTGAAGTAGTAAAATATCACCTATTTAAAATCAAGCCAAAAGAGTACAAGGAGGATTATCCTGTGATATTTGAAACCATTAAGAATGTATTTGATAAGAAAAACAGTCAAGATGCTACAGAAGGTAAAGATGTCGAAGACGTTAATGAATGCGATGAAGATAACTATCCTACATATGATGTAGTGCATTGGGTATTTAACAAACATACATATAGTAGAGAAGAGTTTTCAAAAGAATATAATAAAATTGTAGAAAAATATGTAGATGATAATCAAGCAGATGACGATGATAGATTAGAAGAACCTGAAATTCTAGTAACCTATGAAGCTTGGATTGAAAGTGAAGACCAACTTTTTGATAATGAACGTGTAACCGATGAAGAACTACTTGAAGACGATAAAGAAGATGGCATGTGGCAGGTAGAAATTATGGCTCATCTTGTGGCGGATAATGGTACATATTTTACTAGAGAAGAATTGCTCTTTAAATTGCATAATTTAATGGCTAATAAAGAACTTGGTGATCACGTATTCTTTGAAGGCATCGAATACGAAGGCCATGAATGTGAAGGATATGGTCTAATAGATAATGAAGACGGTATACCTGTATTCTATATTGTTTGTGGTAGCTAGCTTTTAGATAATGTTTATTTTAAGACTATATATGAAATATGATAGGATGTGACATAATGGGATTAACGGTTGAACAATTTAAAGCATTTTCTGATACGGAGCAATTACAAACCATTAAAGAGCTTAATAATTCTGGGAATGTAGAAACTATTATTAATATATTAACTGATGTGGGCATGGAAAATTTATCCGTACCTCTATTAGGTGAGCTTGGTAGAGCTTATAACAATAATAGCAATGAAAAAGAGGCTATTAAGGTATTAGAATCTATTGATGAAGAGTATCGTGATGCGGTGTGGTATTATCGCTGTGCCTATGCGTATGGAGCCCTTGTCCTGGATAATAGTGACGGGTACACATCGAATACTATGCAACAGATGCTAAGATTAGTAGATAAAGGTGTACGTTTAGCTACGGAAGCTAAACTAGATGATA